>CAZAQZ010000013.1:0-18501 GCA_964487175.1 uncultured Verrucomicrobiota bacterium
TGATGGCCAGGGAGTTTCCACCGCTGCTGTCTCCTAGTGAGAACAAGGCCGCGTTGCTCCAGATTGATCCGTTGCCCGTGACCAGTATGCTATTCATTGTACCGTTGATGGAGCCACTGTTGTTGATCAGGAGGCCGCCGTCGCTGACCACCAAGGTGTTGCTTCCGCCAAGGATCGACAGATCGTCGTGGGTCCACGCCGATCCGCTGCCGGTTACCAAAACTGTGTTGTTACTACCGCGGTTGTTATTGCCAGAATTGAGGGCGATCCCGCTTTCGTTATCAGACAGCATACCGCCGTTTTGGATTATCAAGACATCAGCAACTCCACCTATGTAGTAGTCACCAGACCAATTGCTGGTGACGCCGCTGATGATGTTCGTTTGGAAATTGGCGGTGTATTGCGCATGGAGTTGTTTGGTGACTGAGAGGCACAGAATAACTGCCCCGACGACAACCATTAGACTTCTTCGCTTCATCACCCAGTTCTCGCTACGACTTGAGACTGACTTGCTCGTTCCTAGCTGGCGCATGAGCAGAGTAGCAATTTCCTGCCCTCAGTAGCAAGCAACAAACGCAAGACTGCAGCCGTTGTAGCGTGCGCTGTCCCAGCGCATTGGACGAAATTGTGGATTGACTGAGCTCGGCTGAGGACAGCCGACACTACATCCTTCCTGACGATGATTAGTGCTAGGACGAAGATGCACCAACAGCCAGCTTTTGCTTTCCACCATCCAGCAGATGAGATAATGTTTTCAAAAGGCAAAGGTGATGCGAGAGGACTTGGAAGAGATTTTACTCGACGAAACGGCAATCCAAAAGCGATTGGACAGTCTCGCTTTGGAAATCCAGCACGAGTATCAATCGAAGGACCTCACGCTGGTGGCGGTGCTGACGGGCAGCGTGATGTTCATTGCCGATCTGTTGCGGCGGCTGCCGATGCAGTTAAGGCTGGATTACATCGGCGTGTCCAGTTACCACGGCGAGACGCGTGCGACGGGCGAACTGATCGTCACCAAGGCGCTGCGGCTCGACGTGCGCGGGCGCGATGTGCTGGTGGTGGACGACATTCTCGACACGGGCATGACCCTGGTGAAAATCCGGGAAATGATCCTGAAGCTCCAGCCGCGGAGTTTGAAGTTCGGCGTCTTTTTGGAGAAGGACATACCGCATCACGACCAGTTCCAGCCCGACTTCGTTGGGTTTCATATTCCCAATAAGTTCGTCGTCGGCTACGGCCTTGATTATCGCGAGCGTTACCGCAACCTGCCCTACGTCGGCACACTCAAGCCCGATGTGATTGCCATGCCGCCATGAAGGTGACCGTCCAGTTCTTCAGTTTCCTCCGTCCGATTGTCGGCCAGAACGAACTCCAACTCGAAGTGCCCCCGCAGTCAACCGTCGCGGATGCATTGGCGGAATTGTATCGGCGCTTTCCCCGGTTGCGAGAAGCGGAAGCCACCACGCTCGTCGCCGTCGGAGTCGATTTTGCCAAACCGGACAGCCGGTTGCGCGAATCGGACGTGATTTCGTTGATGCCACCGTTGCAAGGCGGCAGCGACGCGGCGAGTGACGAACTTCTCATCACGGACAAACCGATCAACGAGGCTGAAGCCGAGCTCGGAAAAATGGGTGGCGATGTGGGCGGTGTTGTGACCTTCTGGGGTGTGGTGCGCGACGTGGAGGAGGGGAGAAAGATTTCTTCACTCGAATACACAGCGTATCGCGAGATGGCGGAGCATCAATTCAATAAGATCATCGCCGACGCGCGCAAAAAATGGCCTCTCAATCGTGTCCGCGTGATTCATCGCCTGGGAAATGTCGCCGTGGGCGAACCATCCCTGCTGGTGCGCGTCGAGGCCGCCCATCGTGGGGAAGCATTCGCCGCCGCGCAATTCATCATCGATGAGTTGAAACGGAAAGTCCCGATCTGGAAGAAGGGTGCGGCTTGAGACCATTGGTGGGGACGATCTGCCGGTCGTCCGATGGCCGAGGCGGAAGCCGCGCAGCAGCGCGGCCCTACCGGATCTGGAATGTTCGGTAGGGACGCGCTGCTGCGCGTCCGAAGGCTTGCATCGCGACATTCACAGGCATTATTCTCGGGCGTGTCCACCGATCCGCTCCCCCGCCGCCGTACGCCGGCGAAGGGTGTTCACCTCGCGCTGAGTGGACCGAATTGGGTGTTCCTCACGGTCTGCACACAAAACCGCGTCCGCTGGCTGGCGCAGGCATCCGTCCAGCGCGCGTTGCACGACCTTTGGCGCGACACGGCCACGGCTTGGCTGGTCAGCGATTATTTGCTGATGCCGGACCATCTTCATCTGTTTTGCGCCCCGCGCGACTGGCAGTTCAGCATCGAACGCTGGATCGCTTTTTGGAAAGATCAACTGGCCAAAACCTGTCCGCAGGCCCAATCGTTTCAACGAGGCGGATTTCATCATCGGTTGCGGACGGATGAAAGTTACGCTCAAAAATGGCAATACGTCCGCGAAAATCCCGTGCGCGCGGATTTGGTGGAGCAGCCCGAAGATTGGCCGTATCAGGGAAGAGTGCATGAAATCATGTAGGGATGACGCCACCCGTGTAATTCCTGGTAGGGACGCGCTGCCGGTCGTCCGATGGCCGAGGCGGAAGCCGCGCGGCAGCGCGGCCCTACCAGACCTGGAATGTTTGGCAGGGACGCGGCGTCCGAGGCCGAGGTTCTGAGATGCGACGGCGTTAACCAACGGGGATATTGAGCCGCACGCGGGTGCCTTTGTCGGGATCGCTTTCGATCTCAATGTTGCCGTGATGAAGCGCGATGATGCGGCGTGCGACGGTCAACCCCAAGCCGACGGCGTCCTTCCGGGTCGTGAAAAACGGGTCGAAAACCCGGCGCTTCGTTTCGAGGTTCATCCCCGCGCCCTCGTCCTCCACACACATGGTGACAGTGCCATTGGATTCGGCCACGGTGCTGATGACGATATGGCCGCCGTGAGGCGACGCATCAATGGCATTGTGCAACACGGCGATCAGGGCCTGCTCGAACAGGCAACGGTCAAATGAGACGGTGGGCAGGCCGTCGGCGGACCGGTATTCCACTTCAATTTTCCCTTCGGAAAAAGCCGGTTTCAGCAGTGAGAGCGTGTCGCGAATCATGGGTTCCAGTTGTTGCGAAACCAGTTTCGGCGCAGAAAGATGAGTGATGCCAAGTACATCGCGAACCCAGCCCTCCAGTTTGATGGCCGTGGCGGTGATGAAAGTGAACGCCGTGCGTGTGTCCGGGTCGGCGTGCTTGGAGCCGCCTTCATGTTGGGCCAGCGCGCGAATTGAATTTAACAAACTGCGAACACTGTGCAACGTGTGGGAGCAGCCTTCGCCGACCACGGCAAGGTTCTCTGTTTTCGCGACCCGCTCGGTCAGTTCCTTGACCTGTGCACTGATCTTGTCGAGCGATACGTAAAGGTCGGCGATCTCTGCTCCGTCGTCCGGAGCCGCTTGAGACTGAAAATCGCCGGCCGCAATGCGTGCCAGACGCTCTTCAATGTCCATCATCGGATTGAACAGCCAGCGGCGGACCAGCGAGATCAGAATGAGGAACAGCAGAATACTGTCCGCCGTGATGATGATAAGCCCAATGACCATGCGTTGATGGATCAGCAGGATTTGATTGTCCACCCGTTCCGTCTCAGAG
Organism: uncultured Verrucomicrobiota bacterium; assembly: GCA_964487175.1. GTDB lineage: Bacteria > Verrucomicrobiota > Verrucomicrobiia > Palsa-1439 > Palsa-1439 > CAWFPN01. The sequence goes on from CAZAQZ010000013.1 coordinate 3,673, forward strand.
CGGTAATAGGCCGCCAGTTTTTCCAGTGGATCCACGGCCTTCGACGCGGAATGCGCCCGGGTGATTTGCTCCCGCGCCGTGTCGATCTGGGCGTGTTCGTAATCGGTGCGCGCCCATTTGTCGAGGTTGTCCAGGCGGGTGAGATGCTCGGATGTTTTCCCGGGAGACGTCAACAACCCATCCACCGTTTCGGCCACCAGTTTCATCGGAACGTTATAAGATTTTGCCTCGGTGAGAATGTCGGTGAGATGGGTCACGATAACGATTGCCGCAATCCCAACCACGAGAAAACAACACGCCGAGATTGAGAAAGCAACCCGCAACTTGGTGCTGATTCTCACGTCGGAAACATGTAGCAAGGAACGGACGCCGATAGAAGGCAAATCGTGGGACCAAACAAGACAGATTTTGTCTTTAGCGACGCACTCAGAATTTTTTCATCTCACTGACAAGCCGGGTGAGGCTGTCTTTTGCGTCGCCGAACAACATCATGCACTTCTCGTTGTAATAGAGGTCGTTGTCGACCCCTGCGAAACCCGGGCGCATGCTGCGTTTGAGCACGATGATGGATTTGGCGCGCTCGACCTCGAGAATCGGCATGCCGTACAGGGGGCTGCTCTTGTTATTCTTGGCGGCGGGATTGGTCACGTCGTTGGCGCCGACCACCAGCGCGATGTCCGTCTCGGGAAAGTACGGGTTGACCTTTTCCATCTCGTAGAGCAACTCATACGGCACATCGGCTTCGGCCAGCAGCACGTTCATATGGCCCGGCATCCGGCCTGCGACCGGATGAATGCCGAATTTCACATCGACGCCGCGTTTCTTTAGGACGTTCGCCAGTTCGGCGACCGCGTGCTGGGCCTGTGCGACCGCCATTCCATATCCCGGCACGATGATGATCGATTGCGCGTTCTCGAAGAGCACGGACGCCTCATCGGGCGCAATGCTGCGCACGCTGCCCTTGGCTTCGGCGGATGCCGCCGCCTCGTCTTCCGAGGCGACCTTGCCGAACGCGCCGAACAACACATTCATCGCCGAACGATTCATCGCCCGGCACATGAGCAGGGACAGCATGAATCCCGACGTGCCATCCAGTGAACCCGTGATGATTTGAATCTTGTTCATCAATACAAAGCCCATCGAGGCATCGGCCAGTCCGCCGTAGGAGTTGAGCAGTGCGATGACCACCGGCATGTCCGCCGCGCCAATGGGGACAACCAGCAACAGTCCAAACAGAAAGGAGAGGCCGACCATTACGTAGAACAGCGAACTGGCGGATTGCGTGACGACCAGGTAAACGGCGCAGCCGAGAATCACGGCCAGCAATGTGAGGTTGGAAATGTTTTGGCCCTTGTAAGTAATGGGCCGCCCAGGAAGGAGCCCCTGCAATTTTGCCGCCGCCATCAAGCTGCCCATGAACGTCAGCCCGCCAATCACAACCTCGAAATCGAGTGCCGTCATCCGCACCCCGCCGAGCCCGCCTTGATACCGGAAGTATTCGGACACACCCACCAGGCAGGCAGCCAGCGCGCCGAGTGAATGCGACAAGGCAGTTCGTTGCGGCACGGCGGTCATCGGAATTTTCAAACCCATGACGCCGCCCGCGACTGCGCCGATTCCCAAACCAACAAAGATCCATGAGTACGTGACGATCTCGGGATGAAACAGCGTGCCTGCCACGGCGAGGAACATGCCCGCCTCCGCCGCCCACATTCCCTTGCGGGCCATCTTGGGAGAACTCAGCCCCTTAAGCCCCAGGACAAACAGCGCCGCCGAGATGATGTAGCAATATTTCAGCGCCGGTGCCGCGATGTGATGGCGGACGTAATCCATGATGCCCATGTCCGCCGGTTTCGTGGCGTACACGCCGCCTGCCACCGCGAGCACCACCAGCGCCATCACGCCGATCACCAGCCATCCTTGATGGCGCGTCCCGCGCGCACGTTCGTCGGCTGTCTTGAACATCCCCAGCATGCGATCGGTAATTAGAAATCCGCCAAAAGCGTTGGTGGCCGAGCAGGTCACCGCCATGAATCCCAGCCACTGGCAGACCCACCCGTTGGCGACATGACTGTAATCGGTGCCTGCCACCACCAGCGAACCTACCAGCGAGATCGCGGCAATCGCGTTCGTAGCCGACATCAGTGGAGTGTGCAACAACGGCGGCACGCGCGTGATAATGTGGTAGCCGAGGAAGCCCGCCAGCATGAAGATATACAGACCGATTTCCAGTTCGTTGGTCATGCGGTTTTTGTCCCCGCCGACAGGGCGGCTTTGACAGCCTCATTCACAATCTCGCCCTGGTGTGTCACGCACGCGGCTTTGATGATCTCGTCGCTGAGGTCCAGCTGGAGTTTGCCTTCCTTGACGAATTCCTTCAGCAACTCCGTCACGTTGCGCGCGTACAACCGGCTGGCGTGGCGGGGCATCGTGCCGGGCAGGTTCGTCGGGCCGTGGATGGTCACGCCGTCTTTGACCACGACCTTATCGGCCTCGGTCAACTCGCAATTGCCGCCCGCCTCAGCCGCGAGGTCTACAATGACCGAACCGGGATGCATCCCGGCCACCGTTTCCTTGGTGATGAGCCGCGGCGCCGGTTTGCCAGGAATTAAAGCGGTGGTGATGACAACGTCGAACTCCTTCGTCTTCTCCGCGAGCAATTCCTGCTGCTTCCGTTTGGCTTCCGGCGATAATTCCCTGGCGTAACCGCCTTTGTCCTCGATGTCCTTGAGACCCAAATCAAACTCCAGGAATTTTGCGCCGAGACTTTGCACCTGTTCCTTTACGACGGGCCGGACGTCATACCCCCAGACCTGTGCGCCGAGCCGGCGCGCCGTGGCGAGCGCCTGCAGCCCGGCGACACCCGCGCCCAGTACCAGTACTTTCGCCGGAAGGATCGTTCCTGCCGCGGTCATCATCATGGGAAAGAGTTTCGGCAGTGAGGAGGCGGCGATCAGCACGGCCTTGTAACCGGCGATGTTGGCTTGCGAGCTGAGGGCGTCCATCCGTTGCGCACGGCTGATGCGTGGGACGGCTTCCATCGCGAACGCGGTGATTTTGCGCCGGGCCAGTTGCCGCACCAGTTCAGAATCAGTCAACGGCTGCAGAAACCCGACCAGCGCCACGCCCTCGCGCAGCATATTGATTTCCTTGCCGGTGGGCTTTTGCACTTTCAGCACGACGTCCGCTTCACGCCACAAGGCAGCCGCATCCGGCACAACGCGCGCGCCTGCTTTCTCGTATTCTGCGTCGGCGAAGTACGCAGCGCTGCCCGCGCCGGATTCGATGAGAACTTCCACCCCGGCTTTGACAAGTGGCGGCACACTATCGGGCACCAGAGCTACCCTGTGCTCGCCCACGGCGGTTTCTTTGGGAACCCCGATTTTCACAGAAGCTTGGCAGGCGGCTATACCAGATGCCGGCCCGGTAGTCAGTTCTTTTCTTTCTTTGGCTGCCGGACGGACGGGGTACCGGCGACAGCGAAATTCAACGAGACACTACTTTACAACGTTCCGGGGCACGCCCGCAATGAAGGAAGTGATATTCGACGCGGTCGTGTCCAGAATGCGCTCCAGAGCTTCCTGGCTGTTGAACGCGTTGTGCGGAGTGAACACGACGTTCGGGTGCTTGAGGATGACGTGATTTTGGGTTGCCCGGCGCAGGCGCTCGGGGTTGAGTGCGTCGCCCAGCAACGCGCTCTCCTCGTAAATGGTTTCTTCACCTTCCAGCACGTCCAGGCCGGCACCTGCAAGAATCTTGTTCTCCAATGCGGTGAGCAAGGCCTCGGTGTCCACGAGCCCGCCGCGCGCGGTATTGATCAGGATCGCGCCACGTTTGATTTCGCGGATGTTGTCGCGATTGATCAAATGATGCGTAAGTTTGTTATACGGCGCGTGCAGGGTGATGATGTCCGAGCTTTCAAGCAGCGTGTGCATGTCTGCATAGGTAAACCCAAGTACCTCCGCGAGAAAATTGTCTCGATGCACGTCGAATGCGAGCACGTTCATCCCGAATCCGCGCGCGATACGAATCACGTGCAGCCCGATATGGCCCGCGCCGACCACCCCGATGGTTTTGTCCTTCAAATCGAACCCGCGCAGCCCGTCCAATGAGAAATTGCCCGCCCGCACGCGCACGAACGCCTCATGCACCTTGCGTGACAACGCCAGGATCAACGCAAACGTGTGCTCGGCCACCGTGTTCTCGCCGTAAAACGGCACGTTCGATACCGTGATGCCGCGCTTCGTGCACTCTGCCACATCGATATGGTCGAATCCCGTTGACCGCGTCGTGATTAGTTTCAATTTCGGCAGCTTCGCCAGCCGTTCCGCCGTCAGCTTTGTATAGATGAACGGCGAAATGATTTCCGCATCGGCCAGCTTCGCAATGTCCGCATCCTCCATGATCCTGCGCAATGCCACCACGTCATGCGGCGGCTCAATCCGCTCCCGGATAAACTTTTCCTCCCATTCATTAATTTCAACGAGGGCGATCTTCATTCTCTCATCTTCTCTGCATCAAGCCCGGCACTCATGCACCAGTCGCGGTAGGCGGGGGGGGAGATTTCCGAAGGTTTGATTTCGCTGCGGCCGCCCCAGAAGACGTTGGTGTACGAGACGGCGATGCCCGCTTCTTGGAGATGTTCATCGATGGCGGCCTTGTGAGCGAGCAGCACTTGCTTGTCGGTGCCGTGGGCGACGCCCATGACGTTGACGTTGTGGAATTCGGGGCCGCCTTCGCGCCAGTAGGCGTGCGTCATGATATGGTGTCGCCCGACCTCGCGGCCCGCGTCCATCTCGCGTCCCGGCGGCACAGCCCAATGGAACAGCGCGTTGAAACGGGTCACACGTTCGCCGCTAGCCGCGGGTTTAACGTGCTCAAGAAACGTCGAGAAACGGCCAATGACATGGCGTCGTTCCAGCAACTGGGCAACCCCGAGAAGTTCATCGAGCGAGACACCCGCCTCCTGCGCCCGTGCTTTCCAGAGATGTTCCTGAATTTCTTCCGGTGCAAATTCTCGCTTCAAGGCAACGAGCACGCGCCACTCGAGGTCACTCAACGTCGTGGTGGTCACGTCCGTCACTTCGGCAGGCACATCCGCCCGGCTGCCAGGTTCGAGCCCGCGGCGGCGCACGTGTCCCACGCCGAGCGCAAAGAGCTTTTTCGCCGGTAGCAGAATGAATTTTTCCGCCCCTGTTTGCTGGCAGAGAAACTCGCAGTGCTTCGTCATTGAAAACCCTTGCGGCACTTTCAGGGTCGTCCAAAGCTTGTAATTCGATCCGGCACTCGCGGTGTCGGTGGAGCGGGTGACCACGTGACCGCTAAACGGGTCATTCTGGAACATGTAATCGAAGGCCGCATCCAGTTTCTGCTGCGGCACCTGCCAGGCCACGAGCGCGCCCTGGGCGAGGTTGGTTGCCAACAATGTCTGGCGCACACGCCGAATCGTGCCCGCCCGCAACATCGCCTGGATGCGTTCAATGACGATGGGTAATTCGACGCCCGACCGCCGTGCAATCTCACCCAGAGGGTCGCGCTGAAAACCTTGAAGTTGGTCCTCGGATACGGCGAGGATTTTCGCATTGATGGCGTCTGCAAAAGAGACAGGGACAGCGACCGCGGTCATGGAGGAATCCTACCCTAACTGGTAAAACCTGCCAGCGCTTTCTCGACGAGCGCGCGACATTCCGCAGACATCGGGAGCGTAAGCGCCACCTCTCGCGCTTGCGGCGTCATTTTTCGCCAGGTCTTCTGTAGGATGCCGATCATTTTCTCCTCGCCTGTTTTGGCGGTCGTTTCCGCAAATTGCGTTTCCAGAAACACGAGGCACAGGGCATCTTCGATGATGCGGCCTTCGGGGTCGCGTGGAAAGTTGCGTTTGCGAATCAAATCCTGCACGCGTGAGATCGTCGGGTCATCGCAACCGGCTTCACGAAGGATCTCGCCGGCCTTCTGCGCGTGAAACTGTTTCAGGTCTTCGCGCCATTTGAGATAGCCGACGCGGCCTTCGGGATAGGATTCACGCGGGCTCATCCAGCGGCAAATATGTTGCGCGCGGGCGGCGAGCCGGACGGGCTCGGGGGCGTCAGGCGCAAGCCGTTCGACCCACGCGCTCAGTCGTTGCGAGTAGGGCAGTTCGACGCCCCGCGGGTCGGCTGCGTTGGCGGCGTCGATGCGGGCAATCGCGTCTTGAAAGCGCGCCGGATTCATGCAACAAAGAATAGGAGTATCGAACGGAGATTACAATAGATGAGCGATTTGATCAAAGTGGCCGAAGTGGCCGACCTCCAGCCGGGCGAAGGCAAGACGGTGGTGGCAGGCTCGCAGGAGCTCGCGCTGTTCAATGTGGGCGGCAAATTCTACTGCGTCGACAATGTCTGTCCGCATCGCGGTGGCCCCTTGGGCGAGGGGACACTGGACGGCACGGTCGTGACCTGTCCATGGCATGGGTGGCGGTTCGATGTGTGCACCGGCGTCTCGCCTGTCATTCCGACGGCGAAGGTGCAGGCGTTCGAGTGCGTGGTCGATGGCAACGACGTGAAGGTGAAGATCGATGGCAATTAAATCAGCATACGAACTCGCGATGGAGCGAATGGGCGGTCAGTCAGGCAAGAAGCTGACCAGCGAGCAGAAGGCGAAGCTCGCCGAACTGGATAAAGTGTACACGGCCAAGATTGCCGAGCACGAATTGGCCTTGAACCCGCAAATCGGCGCGGCGCGGGCCAAAGGCGATGCCGAGGCCGCGACGAAACTGGAGGAGACGCTCCGCTCCGAAATCGCCAAAGTGCGCCGCCAACTCGAAGAGAAGAAGGAAGCCGTACGACAGGGCAAGTGAAGCGCTCCGTTTGCGCCTTGGTCAGCGGCGGCCTTGATAGCTGCGTGATGGTCGCGCATTTGGCGGGCCGGTACCGGAAAGTCTACCCTGTCTTCATCCGCAAAGGCCTCGTCTGGGAATCCGCAGAACTGAGTCACCTTGGGAGATTTCTTCGCGCTGCCAAAATCTCCCATGTCCAACCGCTCGCTGTCCTCGATCTTCCAGTACACGATCTGTACGGAAATCACTGGAGCACCACGGGTCGCAATGTGCCGAATGCGAGGACGCCCGACGAAGCGGTCTATCTGCCCGGGCGTAATCTGCTGTTGCTGTCCAAAGCCGCTGTATTCTGCGCGCGCCATCGCATTGGCGTCATTGCCATCGGCTCGCTCGGACACAATCCGTTTCCCGATGCCACGCCTAGATTCTTCCGTGAGTTCTCCGCAGCGGCAACCGTCGCCCTCAATTTCCGAATCAAGGTGATCGCCCCATTTCGCACTTTCTCCAAGGAGCGAGTCGTCCGCCTCGGCGCTCGTCTCAACTTGCCCCTGCATCTTAGTTTTTCATGCATTGCCCCAAAACACGGTCGTCCCTGCGGACGCTGCAACAAATGCGCGGAACGCCAGAAGGCGCTCCGACGCGCGGGGATTGCCGACTAAGTAGCTTACTCACATTGGCTGCTTTCCGCTTTCCGCGCTCCGCCGTGTTGTGTTATCAGTTCGCCTATGGCCTATGAATCGTTGCGGGCGTTTGTGGAGAAGCTGGAGTCGGCGGGCGAACTGAAGCGAATTGGCGTGGAGGTCGATCCTGTCCTGGAAGCCACGGAAGTCGCCGACCGCGAAATGAAATCCCCTGGCGGCGGGAAGGCGCTGCTGTTTGATAAGTGCAAGGGGTCGCAATTTCCGCTATTGATCAACGCATACGGGTCGTCGAAACGCATGGCGATGGCCCTCGGGGTCAACGACGTGGAGGACATTGCGCGCGAATTGGAAGGGCTGATTAAGGCCAAGCCGCCGACCTCATTCAGAGAGGCGATCTCGCTGTTGGGTACGGCGCTTGAGTTGCGTCACGCGAAGCCTAAGAGCACTGGCAGCGGTGCCTGCCAGGAAGTCATCCAACAATCCCCCGATCTTTCCACCATCCCCATCCAGAAGTGCTGGCCGCAGGACGCGGGACGGTTTATTTGCCTGCCATTGGTGGTCACGCGCGACCCGGATACCGGCACGCGCAACGTCGGTTGCTATCGGATGCAAGTCATTGATGGGCACACGACGTTCATGCATTGGCAAGTACACAAGACCGGGGCACGGCATTGGCGAAGGTACGTCGAATTGAAGAAGCGCATGCCGGTGACGGTGGCACTCGGCGGTGATCCCGTGTACGCATTCGCGTCCACGGCACCGTTGCCGGACGGGATTGACGAGTTCATGTTCGCCGGGTTCCTGCGGAAGAAATCGGTTGAGTTGGTGAAATGTAAGACGAACGATCTCGAAGTGCCAGTCGACTGTGATTTTGTGCTGGAAGGTTACATTGATCCAAATGAAGCACCGGAGATGGAGGGGCCGTTTGGCGATCACACGGGCTATTATACGCTGCCGGAGCCGTACCCGAAGTTTCACATCGAGCGCATTACACATCGCCGCGACCCGATTTATCCGAGCACGATCGTCGGGGTGCCTCCGATGGAAGATTTCTATATGGGCACGGCCAGCGTGCGGATCTTCCTGCCCGTGTTCAAAATGAATTTCCCGGAGATCGTGGACATGGCATTGCCGGCGGAGGGCGCGTTCCACAATCTGGTCATCGTCTCGATCAAGAAAAGTTTTTCCTACCACGCGATGAAGGTCATGCACGGACTGTGGGGGATGGGATTGATGATGTTCACCAAGATCATCGTGGTGGTCGATCACGACGTGGACGTGCACAACACGGGCGAGGTGTTGTTTCGTCTCTGCGCCAATATCGACCCGGAGCGGGACATGATTTTCACCAAGGGGCCTGCCGACGTGCTCGACCACGCCACACCGGTGCTCGGGTTGGGGAGCAAGGTCGGCATTGATGCAACGCACAAGTTCAAGGGCGAAGCCAACACGCGCGAGTGGCCAACGTTGATCAAGATGGATCCCGCCGTGAAGAAACGCATCGACCAACTGTTGCAAGGTCTCCATGCCCGACGATGAGTTTATCTGTCCGGTTTGTGGTGCGACGGTGCCTGCCAAAGCGCGGGCCTGTCCGGAATGCGGTTCCGACGAGAAGACTGGCTGGTCAGACCAGACCATTTACGATGATACCGGCATCGAAGATCCTGAAGAATTCGACTACGACGATTACGTCCGACGCGAGTTCGGCAAGGGGCCAAAGCGCAGCGGTCGTCAATGGCTGTGGTGGGTGGTGGCATTGATCGCGTTCGGAATGGTTGTGTGGTTGCTCGTGATGGGGCATTAGAAGGAGGCGGTATGAAGGCTGTGGTCTTCCGCGAACATGGTGGCGTGGACAAACTCGAGTATACGGATATGCCCGAGCCAAAAATTTCCCCCGACGAGGTGCTCGTGCGGGTGCGGGCCTGCGCGTTGAATCATCTCGATATCTGGATTCGGGAGGCGGCGGGATTCCCCATCGACATGCCACACATTGGCGGCAACGACATCGCTGGTGAAGTGACAGCGGTTGGTGCGAATGTGAAGACCTTGCATGTCGGACAGCGTGTCATCATTTCGCCCGGCGTGACGGATGGTGTGGTCGATGAGTACACGGCGAGCGGATGGGATTCGGCAAGTCCGAATTTCGACATCATGGGTCGAAAACGGCAGGGCGGCTACGCTGAGTTTGCCAAGGCGCACTATACTGACGTGATTCCGGTCAGTGATAACCTCAGTTTTGAAGAGTGGGCATCGATTCCGCTGGTGACATTGACCGCGTGGCACATGCTGGTGACGCGGGCGCAGTTGAAGCCGGGTGAAACGGTGCTGGTGCACGCAGCCGGTTCTGGCATCGGTTGTATGGCAATCCAGCTCGCCAAATTTTGCGGGGCGCGGCAGGTGTTTACGACCGTTGGCAGTGACGACAAGGCAGCCAAGGCAAAATCGCTTGGCGCAGATGTGGTCATCAATTATCGCAAACAGGATTTTGCCGACGAAATCCTGAAAGCCACGGAGAACCGCGGTGTGAACGTCATTTTCGAGCACATCGGACCTGAGACGTGGCCGAAAAATCTCAAATGTCTTGGGCGTCTCGGTCGCATGGTGACCTGCGGCGCGACCAGCGGCCCGCAGGCGATGGTGGACATCCGGCCGTTCTACGCGCGCCAACATTCCATTCTGGGCAGTTTCATGGGCAGCCGCCATGAACTAATCGAAGTGCTGCGGCTGGTCCAGGCCGGCAAGTTGCGGCCGGTGATCGACCGTGTTTTCCCCCTGAAGGATGCCGCCGCGGCGCAACAGCACATGCTCGACCGGAAGTTCTTCGGCAAGATCGTGCTGAAGGTGTAGTGTGAGGTATGACACCCCTGCATCAGGCGGTCGAACTTAAGCAAAGGCAAACGGTCGAACGACTGCTCGCCGAGGGGGCCGACCCGAACGCGAAAGACGGGCTTGGATGGACACCATTGCACTGGGCGGCGGAGGTCGACGACCAGGAAACCGCCAGGCTGCTGCTCGCCCACGGCGCGAATCCAAATGCGCGGGATGGCAGTGGGTCGACTCCGTTGCATTGCGCCGCGATGCGTGGGCACAAGGCGGTGCTTGAGCTTCTGCTTTCGACTGGCGCCGATATCAATATCAAAGGTGCACATGGTTGGACACCCTTGCGCACGGCGCTGTTTCATCAACACAAGGAATCCACCGATTTGCTCTTGTCGAAAGGCGCGCAAGTGGATGTGGCCGCCGCCGCGGGAATCGGTGATTTGGCTGGCGTCGCCGCAGCTGTGAAATCCGATCCGCATGCTGTGAGCCAGACGGACCGGTTTCAAACAACGCCGTTGCATTGGGCGGCGGCGCACGGGCAGATTGAGGTCGCGGACTTCTTGCTGGCGCATGGCGCGGAAGTCAACGCCGTCAACCGGCTCGGCTCAACGCCACTGCATTGGGCAGCGGAGCACGGCCACGCCGACGTGGCCGGACTATTGATCGCGCGCGGCGCAAACTTGGAGATGAAGGGTAAGAACGGTTCCACGCCGTTGCACTGGGCAATTCGTTACGGACATCGAGGAATCGTTAATCTCTTGTTGGCTAGGGGTGCGAACGTGAACGCCCTCAATGATTATCAGTATACGCCGCTGAAGGTCGCCCTGCGCAACCGCCGTGACGATATCGCGGACCTGCTTCGCACCCGTGGCGGGCACGAATAAAGTGGGGGAAAGTCAGAATCTCCGCAAATCCACAGCGAGAATTCAGGCAAAAGGCTTGAAGGCGGGTGGATGCGCTCTTAGAGTGTTTTTTAGCGAGAGCGAAACATTTCGATGAAGCATTCTGATTTTGTTCATCTGCATTTGCACACGGAGTACAGCCTGCTCGATGGGGCGTGCCGCATTGACGACGTGGTGGAGAAGGCACACGCGTTGAAGATGCCCGCAGTTGCCATGACCGACCACGGCAACCTGTACGGCGCGATCGATTTCTACAAGGCGGTCAAAGATCGTGGAATGAAGCCGATCATCGGCTGCGAGGCGTATATTGCGCCGGGTTCGCGGCTCGACAAAAAATCCACCAACGCCCGCGACGCGGCGTACCATCTGGTCCTGCTGGCGAAGGACGAGACCGGTTACAAGAACCTGATGCAGCTCATTACCAAGGCGCATCTGGAGGGGTTCTACTACAAACCGCGCATCGACAAGGAAATCCTGGCGGAGCATTCGAAAGGGCTCATCGGATTCACCTCGTGTCTGAAGGGCGAAGTACCGAATAATATCGCCAACGACCAGCCCGACCGCGCCAAAGCAGCGCTGGACGATTACCGCCAGATTTTTGCGCCTGGGGATTTATACGTCGAGCTGCAAAACCACGGCATCGAGCAGCAACGCACCGTCAATCGGACGCTCATCAAATGGGCGAGGGAATTCGATCTGCCATTGGTGGCCACCAACGACGTGCACTATGTGGAACACGAACACTGGGAGGCGCATGATTGCCTTATTTGTCTCGGGACGCAATCGCTCGTGGCCGACGAAAAACGAATGCGCTACGGCAGCGACCAGTTTTTTCTCAAGACGCCCGAGGAAATGCGCGAGTTGTTCAAGGAAGTACCCGAGGCGATTCAGAATACAATAGCCATCGCCGAGAAGTGCAATCTGCTCCTGGAATTCGGAAAACTACATTTCCCCGTTTACCAACCGCCCGAAGGGGTGGGGCGCGAGCAGCTGCTGCGGCAATTGTGCGAGCAGGGTCTGCGGGAGCGTTACGGAGTCGAGTGGAAGAAGCCGAAAAGCGAGCAGGAGAAGGCGTTGGTCGACCGTTTGGAATATGAACTCAAGGTCATCGAGAAGACCGGCTTCGTCAGTTATTTCCTGATCGTCTGGGATTTTGTTCATTTCGCCAAGAGCCACGGCATTCCCGTGGGCCCGGGCCGTGGTAGCGCGGCCGGTAGTATGGTGGCATTCCTGCTGCGTATCACTGACATCGATCCGCTGCGTTATAACTTGCTGTTTGAGCGGTTCCTCAATCCCGAACGTGTGTCGCCGCCGGACATCGACATGGATTTTTGCTACAACCGCCGGCCCGAGGTGATTGATTACGTCCGCAAGAAGTACGGCGAGAAGAGTGTCGCGCAAATCATCACGTTCGGGACTCTCGGCGCGAAGATGGTCGTGCGCGACGTTGGCAGGGTGCTTGGACTGAGCTATGGCGAATGCGATCGCATTGCCAAAATGATTCCGGCCGATATCGGAATGGAATTGAAGAAGGCCCTGGAGATCAACCCTGAACTCAAGAGCGCGTACCAGAATGAGGACGCGGTGCGCCGGGTCATCGATTATGGGTTCACCCTCGAAGGACTGGCTCGCAATTCTTCCACACACGCCGCCGGCGTGGTCATCGGCGCCGAACCGCTGCCCAACGTCGTGCCGTTGACCACTGGCACCAACTCAAACGAAATCGTCACGCAATACTCGATGAATCCGCTTGGCGATCTCGGGCTGTTGAAGATGGATTTTCTCGGGCTGAAGACGCTGACCGTTATCAAGGAAGCGCTCGATCTCATCGAACAGACCACGGGCAAACGCATTGACATCAGTATGATCCCACTCGATGACCCGAAGACTTTCGATTTATTGAACAAGGCCAACACCATTGGCGTGTTCCAACTTGAATCGCAGGGGATGCGCGATTTGTGCCGGCGCATTGGCGTGGACTCCATCGATGTGATCATCGCGCTGATTGCGCTGTTCCGTCCCGGGCCGATGAACATGCTTGATGATTACGTCAACCGTAAACACGGCAAAACAAAGGTCGAATACGATCATCCCCTGCTTGAGTCGATCCTCAAGGAGACGTATGGCGTGTTCGTCTATCAGGAGCAAGTCATGCAGGCAACCAACCTGCTGGCGGGTTATTCGCTCGGTAGCGCCGACATTTTGCGTCGCGCGATGGGCAAAAAGAAGCCCGAGGAGATGGAAAAGCAGCGCGACATTTTCGTCAAGGGTTGCCTGGAGAAAAACAAAATTCCGAAACCCAAAGCGGAGAGGATTTTCGACACACTGGCGAAGTTCGCCGGGTATGGATTCAACAAGTCGCACAGCGCCGCCTACGCGATCGTGGCGTATCAGACGGCCTGGCTCAAAGCGAATTACCCCGTCGAGTTCATGGCGGCTGTCTTGTCCAACGAACTGGCCAACACGGACAAGATCCAGATCTTCGTCAACGAATGCAAGCGCATGGGCATCGAGGTGCTGCCGCCCGATGTGAACGAAAGCGGCGTGCGATTCACCGTGGGCAATGGCAAGATTCGGTTCGGTTTGGCGGCGATCAAGAACGTGGGCGAAATTGCAGTGGAGAGCATCATATCCACTCGCAACGCCGGCGGAAACTTCAAATCGTTTGGTGACTTCTGCGAGAGAGTGGACCTGCGGGTGGCCAACCGCAAGGTGCTGGAAAGTCTGGTCAAGTGCGGCGCGTTTGATTCGATTGATCCGCAACGCGCGAGACTGTTTGCAGAGGTGGATTACCAAATGAATCGCGCCAGTACCCTGCAGCGTGACCGTGATCGTGGTCAGGCGGCGTTGTTTGACGTCGAGCCGGTCAACGTGCGCCGCCAGACAACTGGAAAACCGCCGGAGATCCAGTGGTCGCAAAGTGAAATGCTGGCATTCGAGAAGGAACTGCTCGGTTTTTACGTCACGGGCCATCCGCTGACGCAATTTGCGGAAATTCTGCGTCGATATGAGTTGGCATCGTCGGCGCAGCTCGTGCAATTGCAGGATGGTCAGGGCACGCGGATCGGCGGGATCATCAGCAAACTGCAGCCGAAGATGACCAAGCAAGGGAAGCCCATGGCGATCGTCACACTCGAAGACCTGGATGGTTCGGTGGAGGTATTGGTTTTTCCGGAGTCGTACGCGAAGTGTTCAATGCATCTGAAGGCCGACGCGGCGATCTTCGTCTGCGGGATGGTGAATTTGCGGGAGGACAAACCGAAGATTGTGGCTGAGCAGGTGTTTCCGCTGGAGGAAGTGCCGCAGCGGTTTACAAAGGCAGTGCACATCCGGTTGTCAGCCGCCACAACGGAAGAGGCAGTTTTGACGCGCGTGCACGACATCCTCCGGGCGCACAAGGGGAACGTGCCCGTGATGTTTTGCTTCATTTATCCCGACAACAAGCTTGTGTTCCTGGAGGCACACGATCATTTCGCTGTGACGCCTACGGAGAAGCTGGTGCAGGAATTGGAATCAGCGCTGGGCGAGGACACAGTCTGGCTCAAGGTGGATACTGAGAAAATGGCCAGCGGGAATGGTGGCAGAAGAGAGAGACGGTTCGGGAGAGAATGAGCCCACGCTTCGCCCGGGAAGACGGCTTCGCTTCATTTAG
>CAZAQZ010000014.1:0-18487 GCA_964487175.1 uncultured Verrucomicrobiota bacterium
AATTGTTGAACAACCCGAGACTCGGTGAAAGCTTTGACAATTCCACCATTGCCTGGAGCGGGACGGCCTGCTCATCGAGTCCCACGCCAAACCGCGGTGTGCGATTCTCCCATTTCGCCCAGGCATTCGTCACGACGATCGCAATGACGAAACACGCAAACGCACCCACGATCGCGGTCCCGCACGCGCGCCCCCAAGGCACCGGTTGGCGTTTCTCCAAGAGTTTTCGCCACAAAACAGTCACAGCGTCCGCCAGAATCGGCGCCATGACAATCGCGTACACAGCCGTGAACCGATTCGCCCGCAACGCCAGCGCGCTCATGCCCGCCATCACCAACGCGTGCGCCCATGGAAACCTCCGGCGTTCCACGAACAAACGGGCAATCAACACAACCGGGGTCAGCCAGAACAACCACCAAAACACGCGCAAGGCCCAGTTCGGTTCTATGGCCAGCGATTCCATGGTGGGTTGCCATTCGCCAATCGCGCCGGCAGGTCCAGCTTCACGCGTCTGCGCCATGGCGTGCTGGACCAGATGGATGCCGTATGGATTCACCAAGCACGCCGCGCAGGTCAGCATCAGCACTGACATGATCAAACCACAGCAGCGCCATTCCTTCTTGAAGGCAAATTCGATTCCGTGCACGAGGCCATAGGCTCCCGTCAAACAGACACCCAAAGGAAAAGACGGATGACAATTGACCCAGATCGCCTGCAACAGAGGCAGGCAAAACAGCCATTTCGGATTGCCGCGCCGCGCGGTTTCCAATACGGCGATGAACGCAGCGGCAAACGGCAAGAGCGCCAAATCAGGACGCATTTCCAATCGCTCGCGCGCCGCGACGAACGCCACGATGACCGTCGCAGCGGCCAGCAATGAATCAACACCATTGCGCCGGCACGTTTCAAAAATCAACAGGCCTGTCAGCGCTACCAGCAGGGCCTTCAGGACAACCAGCGCTTTGAATCCACCCGCCACGAACACGCCTCGCATCCCCACCTGAAACAACCATTCCCAATCCAGCCATGGCTTTCCCGGCACAGTGGAGGAATAAAAATCCGCATGCGGCACCTGTCCGTGAGCGAGGATCCATTCGCCGGTCTTGAGATGCCACAGCGAATCCGACTCGTGGATCTTTTCCAACGCGAGCAGGAAGGGAAATACAAGCGCCAGAGCGATCACGAGCGTGGCGAATTGTTTGGACAGTCCCATTTGCATTCGGCGCGGCATTGTGGCGGACGGCAAAGGTGTTTTCCAGCCTGAATCATTCGTACTGGAAAAGCGCGCCGGCTTCCGCGACAATCCCCGCAATGCCCCGCACACGCTCAACGTTGATGGCGTACGCCCAACTCCTGCGGCTGCCCAACGTGTTCACCGCCATGGCCGACCCCCTGGCCGGATGGTTCGTCATCGGTGGCGGTGGCGACCCGGAATGGCAACTGCCTCTTCTGCTCGGCACATCGGCGTGTCTCTACACGGCGGGCATCGTGTTCAACGACTGCTGCGATATTGATGTGGACAGAATTGA
This sequence comes from uncultured Verrucomicrobiota bacterium, assembly GCA_964487175.1. Lineage (GTDB taxonomy): Bacteria > Verrucomicrobiota > Verrucomicrobiia > Palsa-1439 > Palsa-1439 > CAWFPN01. Next base: position 1,530 of record CAZAQZ010000014.1, read on the forward strand.
GCGGCCGGAGCGGCCTCTGCCAAGCGGGGTGATTGAAAAAAGCACGGCTTGGTGTCTGGCGTTTGGATTGATGGCGGTGGGACTGGTCCTGGCTGCTCTGGTGAGCAATGTCGCTCTCGGCGTTGCGGCATTTCTGGCTGCCATGATCTTTTTTTACAGCGCATGGGCGAAAAATATTCCCGGGATGCGCCCGCTTGTGCTGGGAAGCTGCCGGTTCACCAATTTTCTGCTGGGGATGCGATGTTCGCCGCCGCGGCTGTGGGTATTTCCCCTGTTGCTCGGCGTGTACACCGCCGCGATCACATTTCTCTCGCAGCATGAGGTGGACAATCCGAAGTTACGGCCCGTGATCAAACAACTGCTGCTGGGAATCATCGTCCTGGATGCATTGTTCGTTGCCATTTCGCCCATGGGCGACTGGATGGGGGCCTGTCTGGTGTTGTCGTTGTTGGTTCCCGCGGTCGTCCTCGCCAAAGTGTTTGCCATGACATGAGCGCCCCGGCCAACCACGTTGTCGTCCTCAACGTCGTCGGGCTATCGCCACGCCATTTCGAGCGGCCCGATCTGATTCCCAATCTCGCGGCACTGGCGCAACGCGGCGCGATGCGGCCCATGCGCCCAAGTTTCCCCGCTGTGACCTGTTCGGTGCAGGCGACACTTCTCTCCGGAAAGCCGCCAGCCCGACACGGCATCATCGCCAATGGTTATTTCGACCGAGACACATTTGATGTGAAGTTCTGGGAACAACCCGCCGCGCTCGTGCAGGAACAGCGCTTGTGGGATTTGTTGAAGACCGCGCGGCCGGAGTTGAAGACGGCCGTGCTCTTTTGGCAAAACTCGATGTTCATCAACTCCGACATCGTCGTCACCCCGCGCCCGTTGCATCTGGACAGTGGTTTGGTGCAATGGTGTTACTCGAAGCCGGCGGGTTATTATGAGCAACTGCAATCGAAGATCGGCAGTTTCAAACTGCAACGTTATTGGGGACCCGTGGCAACGTTGGGGGCAAGTCAATGGATTGCCCATGCCGCGATCGCCACGTGGCGCGATCATAAACCAAATCTGCTTTTGGCATATCTGCCGCACCTCGATTACTCGTCGCAAAAATTCGGCCCCGAGTCCCCGCAAACGCACCAGGCATTGTGTGAAGTCGACAGCGTCGCAGGCGAGTTGCTGCAGGAATTTTCAAAGGTCGCGGCCGTTATCATCTGCTCGGAGTATTCGCTGTCGGCGGTCAACGGCGCGATTTATCCAAATCGTCTGCTGCGCGACGCGGGCTTAATGCGCGTCCGCGAGATCGCTTCCAAGGAATACCTCGACTTCGAATCGAGCGATGCGTTCGCCATGGTGGACCATCAAATTGCGCACATCTTCTGCAAACCGAATGCGGTCGCTGCCGCCAAGTCCGCGTTGGAGAAAGTTCTCGGCAACGAGTTCACACATATCGATCACGTCCGATCAGGCGAACTGGTCGCGGTCGCGCCGCCGGATAAATGGTTCGCCTATTATTGGTGGAGCGACTGGTCGAAAGCGCCGGAGTTTGCCTACTCGGTGGACATTCACCGCAAACCCGGCTACGACCCATGCGAGTTGTGGTTTGACTGGGCACGCATGGCACGCACGTTCAAAATTGCCACGGCAACAAACCCCGATCTTGTCAGAGGTTCCCATGGTCGCCTTCCCCAAGGCGCCGAAGGATGGGCGACACTGCTCCTCGATGAAACCGCCGCCTCTGCCATCAAGCTTGACCAAACCGCAGACGCCACCGATCTCGCGCCGCTCGTCTGCCGACTTCTGCTGGGATGAGTTTCTTGGGCTACTGCTGGCGGTCGGACGTCGGTTGGATGACAGCGGGGACCTGCTGGCGTTGGGCCTGGACGAGGCGGGCGAGAATGTCTTTGAGCATGTCGTTGTCGGGCGCGACTTCCAGTGCCGCACGAATCTCCTCAATAGCACCGTCGAGACGGCCCAGTTTCTCCAGCAACGCGGCACAATTGTAGTAGGCAGATAAATTCTTCGGATCGAGTTCGATCACGCGCCGATACTTCTCGACAGCCTGCTCCGTCCTGCCTTCCGCGGACTGCACGACCGCCCAGTTAAAAAAAATCGTGGGGTTCTTGCAATCGAGGTCGGCTGCGATCGCAAGTTCCTGGTCGGCCTGTTCGTGGTGACCGACGTTGGTCAGCGCGGCAGCGAGGTTCATGTGGGCAAGCTGGTTGCTGGGAGCGAGATCGCAAGCCATCTGCAGCGGCTGAAGGGCTTCATCGTACCTCTTCATATTAATGAGCGTATTGCCCCAGTTGAGGTAGATCGTCGGGTTCCCGGGGTCGACGCTCTTCGCGTGGTCCAACTCGGCGAGCGCCTCCTCGTAGCGGCCCAGCCTGTCCAGGCAATACGCCATGTTGACCAATGTGGTCGGGTTGTCAGGATCGTACGCGGCGGAGCGCCGGAATTGCTCCAAGGCCTCTTTAAACTTATTGTCGCTGACCAGTTTAATCCCGCGTCCCTGGAACAAAACGCCCCGCGCGGGGTCGCGTTCGTGCACGGTTTGGGCGTCATTCAGCAAGCCGGGGTCGTCGATTGACGGCGGCGAAGAAAGCGCGGCCCGGACGGTTCCAGCCACAACCGGCAGCAAGGCCATGATCGCGGCGAACAATGCGACGTGGCACACAAACGCTGGCGCCCTTTTCATTTCCGCTGGTAAATCTAGCAGAATCACGTTATTTTACGAGCCCATTGGCGCGCGTGACGGCGAGTGACACAGCGCGGAGGCAGCACAAGCACCATGAATTTAAGCTTTGGCTACAATACCAACGGCTTTGCACATCACAAGCTAGAAGAGGCGCTGGAGATCATCGCCGACTGCGGGTATCGCGGCGTCGCGCTGACACTGGATAATTATCACTGCAATCCATTTACAGCCGAGCCTGCCGACGTGTTGCGGCTCCGACAATTGCTGGAGAAACTCAAATTGCGCGTCGTGATCGAAACCGGCGCGCGCTATTTATTGAACCCGCAGCGCAAACATTATCCCACACTCGTCAGCATTGAGGGCCGGCCAATCCGCCTGGAATTCCTGCGCCGGGCCGTTGATATCGCACACGAATTGAATGCCGAGTGTGTCAGCTTCTGGTCGGGCACACCCGAACCAAACGTACCCGAGCATCAGGCGTGGGATTGGCTCGTGACCGGCTGCCTGCAACTGGCCGAACATGCAAAGCGGCGCGGTGTTCAATTGGCATTCGAGCCTGAGCCGGAGATGCTGGTGGACGACATGGCCAAATTCGAGGTGCTGAAAAAGCACATCACCTCGGCTCGGTTCGGCTTGACCCTGGACATCGGCCACGTGTTCTGCACAGAGAGTGCGCCCTTTCGTCAGATCTACGGAAAATTCGCCAATCTGATCCGCAACATTCATATCGAGGACATCCGCGGCCGGAAACATGAACATCTGATGTTCGGGGAGGGCGAACTGGATTTCGTCGCCATCCTGCGCGTATTGACGGACAACAAATACAACGGCCTAGTCAACGTCGAGCTTTCCCGCGACGGCCATCGCGCTCCCGAAGTCGCCCGCCGCTCCCTCGAGTTTCTCAACACCATATGCCAGAAATTGTCCCAGCCGGCCGTGTCCTCGGTTACGCACTGAACGTCTTTTCTTACGACGCGCTCGCCGAACTCTGGGCCTGCCTCGAAGGCGATGTTCTCAGGCTCAAGGATGCCGCCTTTCCAAATGAAGTGTTTCCCATCGAGTTGCGTCTCTCAGAGCGGCTGGTCCGGGAACTTCAAACCGATTGCGATCAGGTCGCGCGACTCAAATACTTTCTCGACACACACGACCTGGCGTTGATCACGGTCAACGGTTTCGTCATGCCGGGTTTCCATGGCGAGCGCGTGAAGGAGAGGGCCTATCTGCCCGCGTGGCACGAATCCGATCGGCGCATGTTCTTCACCAATGCGTGCATTGATTTGCTGGCGCAACTCGCGCCGCAGGACGCAAGTGCTGTTTCAGTCAGTGTCCCGTTCGGCGCGCTCAAGCCCGTGCCGATGGAGGCGATTGCCCCGAACATTCTCAAGTGTGCGGAGCACGCCGCCAAGGTACATCAGCGTACCGGGATGCGCTGTGCCGTCGCGTTGGAGCCGGAACCAGGACTCTGCGTCGAAACCACATCGGAAGCGGTGAAGTTCTTCGACAGGTTCGTCACGGAGCCGATGCGTCACTATCTGGCAGTAAACTTTGATCTGTCTCATCAACTCGTCGAATTTGAAGACCCTGTCGGTTCGGTGCAATCACTCCAAAGGAATGGCGTGCCGATCGCCAAGATCCATTTGTCCAATGCCGCTGAAATGACGAATCTGACAATGTTCTATGACGACTCAATTTACCTGCATCAGGTCTGCGGTGTGGACACAAACGGGAAACCCGTGTTTTTCTCACTCGATTGGCCGACCGATGCTCCGCCGCCGGGAATCGCGCGGTTCAGGGTACACTATCATTTGCCGGTTTGTCCCCAACCGGATTCGCCGATTACCACGACGCTGGCCGAAGTGGAGCGATTCCTGACCAATCTCCCTCCCATCCATCGTTCGACTCCACTCATCATCGAAACCTACACGTGGCCGGAGCAATTGCGCGGCCGCGACCGGCTTGTCGAGAACATTTGTGCCGAACTAAACTGGGTGCGCGAGAAAATTTCCTTGTCTGGAAGTTGAGTTGGCGTATAGTGCGGTAGGTTAATCCGGAGGCGATTTATGAAGATTGCGCAATTCTTGGTTGTGTCGTCCGTTGTTGCTGTGGGCTGCTTGTCTTCGTCCATCTATGCCGCGCCTGTTGAATCAGTTGAGTCGGCGCGTGCTTCCGCGGCCCTGCAAAAAGTGGACTCCTTCCTCAATGAGAAGGTGGTTGCCCGACAGCTGAAGGCGCTGGGCATCAGCCGCGAGCAGGCCAGCGCTCGTCTGGCGCAATTAAATGAAGCCCAGCTTCAACAACTGGCCGCCCAGGTGGATTTGATCCGTGCCGGTGGCACGATTGAGAGCGGAGAAAATAAACCGCTCGGCCCGCTCGGCTGTCTGGGTAAGCAACTGGGCGCTCTGTTCCATGATTTCTTTGAGCTTCTTTTCTGCTGGGGAGCCTTGTCCTAGCTTTAGAATGCCGCTTGCGACGGCCTGTTCCGGGTGAATCCGGGCAGGCCGTTTTGCTCTGCCGACCTGATGCAATGCCTGTCCCCGCTCAAATCATCCAGAAGAAACGAAATGGCCAGGCCCTCGACGAAGGGGAAATCCGTTTTTTCATCAATGGCTTCACAGGGGGCGAACTTCCCGATTACCAGATGGCCGCGCTGGCGATGGCTATCTGTTTCCAGGGAATGAGTTTCGACGAAACCATGTGGCTCACCCGCGCGATGATCGAGAGCGGCCGGATCGTCGAATGGAAGCGGCACCCGGGCGTTTACTACGCGGACAAACACAGTACGGGCGGTATCGGCGACAAGACTTCGCTCATCCTCGCTCCGCTGGTCGCTTGTTGCGGCGTGCGTGTGCCAATGATTTCAGGCCGCGGTCTCGGGCCCACCGGCGGGACGCTCGACAAACTGGAAAGCATCTCGGGGTTTCGCACCAACCTGTCGCTGGACGAATTCATGCACGTCACCGACGAACTCGGCTGCGCCATGGTTGGCCAGACTGCGGAGATTGCGCCTGCGGACAAGAAATTGTATGCGTTGCGGGATGTGACCGCCACAGTTTCCTGCCTGCCGCTCATCGTCGCCAGTATTATGAGCAAGAAACTTGCGGAAAATATGGACGCCCTCGTGCTCGATGTGAAATGGGGCAGCGGCGCGTTCATGCGCACCCGGGAGACGTCACTGGAGCTTGGCCGCGCGATGGTTGAGGTCGGCAAACGTTATGGCAAAACGGTCCGCGCGCTGCAAACGGACATGAACCAGCCGCTCGGCCAAACCATCGGCAACGCCCTCGAAGTGCGCGAGTGCATCGAAATCATGAACGGCAACACTGAGGCAAAAGACCTGATCGAGGTCACGCTCGCACTCTCTGCCGAGATACTATTGATGACGCGCACTGTAAAAAGTGTTGCAGAGGCGGAGGAAATCCTGCAAAAGAAACTGACGAACGGCGAGACGCTGAAGAAGTTTGCGCAAATGATCGAGGCACAGGGTGGCGATTCACGCGTATGCGAGGACTTGAAGCGCTTGCCTAAGGCGAAACACACGAAGGCCGTCGCCGCCCGGACATCCGGATTCGTCAAGTCGATCGCCTGTGACCAGCTTGGCTACGCGGTGATTGCGCTGGGGGGAGGCAGAAAAGTGTCGAGTGACAAGGTTGATTTCGCTGTCGGGTTTGTGCAGCCGAGGAAAATCGGCGATGCTGTCAAAGCAGGCGAACCGCTGATGGTCATGCATTACAATGACGAGGCGCGCGCCGCCGAAGCCGAACAAATGGCACAGCAGGCGTACGAGATTTCAGTTGCACCGGTTCCTTCTCGGCCGCAGTTGATCGTGCAGAAGATCGAATAGGGATTCAACGAGATGATATCATACCTCAAGGAAACGAAGGACTTTCTGGAATCAAAGCTCGCGGGTTTCAAGCCCGAGGTGGCGTTGGTGGTGGGCTCGGGGCTGGGCGACATCGCGCAAAGCATTGTCAACCCGGTGGTGATTCCGTACACGGATATTCCTCATTTTCCCAAACCGACGGTCGCCGGACACGCCGGCCAGATGATTTTCGGCACACTCGGCACCAGGAAACTCATGGTACTTAGTGGACGCTTCCATTACTACGAAGGTCGCACCATCGCCGAGATCGTGTATCCCATTCACGTCGTCGATTCTCTGGGTGTGAAGGTACTGATCGTCACCAACGCCGCCGGAGGCATCAATCCACAATACAATCCCGGCGACCTGATGGTCATTGAAGACCACATCAATCACATGGGCGTCAACCCACTGCTCGGCTCACTCGAGAACGGCGGGGTCAGGTTCGTGGACATGACCCAGGCTTACTCTGGACGACTGCGCGAGAAACTTGACACCGCCGCCGAGAAACTGCAAATGCTCGTGCGCCGAGGCGTGTATCTTGCCACGCCCGGGCCCAGTTACGAGACGCCAGCCGAGGTCAAGGCGTTCGCCTGGATCGGCGCGGACGCGGTCGGCATGAGCACCGTGCCGGAAGTGATCATCGCCCGTTATCACAACATCGAAGTTGTCGGCATTTCCTGCATCACCAATCTCGCGGCGGGCATTACCAACAGAAAGCTTTCCCACGAAGAGGTGCTGGAAGTTGGCAAGGCAACCCAAGGCAAACTCGCCAAACTGCTCACTGAATTCGTGGCAGCGCTGTGACCCCCACCGCTCAACGATTTCGCAAACTAATCGCCTCCGCGCGCGCGGCCCAGAAAAACGCCCACGCCCCCTACTCAAAATTCAAAGTCGGTGCCGCGCTGCTGACGAAGAGCGGGAAGGTTTTTACTGGTGTCAACGTCGAGAACGCCAGCTACGGCCTCACGAACTGCGCGGAGCGGGTTGCCGTCGGCAAGGCAGTCAGCGAAGGCCACCGCAAGTTTCAGGCAATCGCCGTCGTAGCTCCCAGCAGCGGTCTTAGTCCCTGCGGCGCGTGCCGTCAGGTAATGGCTGAGTTCGGCGAATGCGTCGTCATCTGCGCCGACTCCCGAAACACCCGCCGCGTCCGGGTCCATCTGCTTTCGGAATTACTTCCCCACGCCTTCAAGCTGTGATAAATATGGGCATTGGAGATTCCAATGACCACTGACCTGAAGTCGCTCAAACATCGTTCCAAAGTCGTCACCGAAGGCGTCGGCCGGGCGGCGGCGCGGTCCTATCTGCGCTCCGTCGGTTTGTCCGACGAGGATTTGCATAACAAACCGTTGATCTGCGTCGCCAACACCTGGATCGAGGCGATGCCCTGCAACGCGCATTTGCGCCGGCTTTCCGAGAAGGTGAAGGAGGGCGTGCGTGCCGCAGGCGGCGTGCCACTGGAGTGCAACACCATTGCTATTTCCGACGGCATCAGCATGGGCACCGAAGGCATGCGTTGCTCGCTGGTCAGCCGCGAGATTGTGGCCGACTCCATCGAGTTGGTTGTGCGGGGGTATTTGTTCGACGGGCTCGTGGCCATTTCCGGGTGTGACAAGACGATTCCGGGCACAGTCATGGCGCTGGCACGACTCGATATTCCGGGATTGATGATGTACGGCGGATCGATTGCGCCAGGGCATTGGCATGGCAAGGACGTCACTATTCAGGACGTCTTTGAAGGCGTCGGCGCGTGCGCGGCGGGCAAGATTACCGAGAATGATCTGCGCGACCTGGAAATCGCGGCGTGTCCAGGGATGGGCGCCTGCGGCGGTCAGTTCACGGCCAACACGATGTCCATGGCCACCGAGATGCTCGGCATCTCAATCATGGGCACCAACAGCGTCCCAGCCGCGGATCCGAAAAAGGACGAAGTGTCCTTCAATGTCGGCAAACAAATCATCGAGCTTCTGAAGCGCGATCTGCGCCCGCGTCGTATCATCACGCGGGCCGCACTGGAAAACGCGATCGCTGCCGTCGCGATGTCGGGCGGCTCGACCAACGCCGTGCTGCATTTACTGGCGATAGCGCGCGAAGCGGGCGTGCCTTTGGCCATTGACGATTTCAATCCGATCAGTGACCGCACGCCGTTGCTGGCAGACTTGAAACCGGGGGGCAAGTTCGTCGCCACCGATTTGTATCACGCAGGCGGAACGGGCGTTATCGCGAAACGCCTGCTCGAAGCAGGATTATTGAAGCCCAACGAGCTCACAGTATCTGGCCGCTCCATCGGCGAAGAAGCCAAGACAACAGTTGAGACGAAAGGCCAGCCCGTAGTCCGGTCGTTGGCCGACCCGATCAAACCGACCGGCGGACTGGTCATCGTAAAAGGCAATCTCGCGGCCGAAGGCGGCGTGTTGAAGCTGGTCGGCCACAAGCGCACATTGCATCGTGGCCCCGCACGCGTATTCGATTGCGAGGACGACGCGTTCGCGGCGGTTCAGGCCCGCCAAATCAAGTCCGGTGACGTCGTAGTGATTCGCTATGAAGGTCCTCATGGCGGGCCGGGGATGCGTGAAATGTTGGCCGTGACGGCGGCCATCGTCGGTCAGGGCATCAGCGACCAAGTGGCGCTCATTACGGATGGAAGGTTTTCCGGCGCAACGTATGGATTCACCGTTGGACATATCGCCCCCGAGGCGTCGAAAGGTGGCCCAATCGCCATTGTGCGCGATGGTGACATGATATCCATCGACGTGGCCAAACGGCGGCTCGATGTTGAATTGCCCGACGCGGAAATCAAACAACGACTGAGCCAGTGGAAGGCGCCAAAGCCGCGTTATGAGACCGGGGTGTTGGCGAAATACGCGAAACTGGTTTCCTCCGCGTCCGAAGGCGCCATCACGCGTTAGTGAATCCACGACGGCTGGTCACTTGTCACACGACCGTAACAAAGCTGTCGCCGGGTCGTCACGCATTCGTTACAGGCTGCGGGCATGAGTGAGACCATACTGATCGTGGACGATGAGCAGGACGTTGTGGACTTGCTCGTGTACAACCTCCAGAAGGCTGGGTATAAGACGGTCACGGCGCGCGATGGCCGCTCCGCACTGCAGAAGGCGCGCGATGAATTTCCTTCCTTGGTCATTCTCGACCTCATGCTGCCGCAATTGGACGGCACGGAGGTGTGCAAGCAGCTCAAAGCCGACGCCAGGACGGCGGGAATCCCCATCATCATGTTGACCGCGAAGTCTGAAGAGGTTGATCGCGTCGTTGGACTCGAACTCGGGGCCGACGACTACGTCACCAAACCATTCAGCCCGCGGGAAATCGCCTTGCGCATCAAGCGCATTCTGGGACGTTCGCGAGGCACGGCTCCAGCGGAAGTGCTCAAATTCGGGGAGTTGGTGGTCGACACCGCCAAGCATGAGGCGGCTCTCAAGGGCAAACCGATGGAACTAACGGCTACCGAGTTCAAACTCTTGGCCATGCTGATGGAACGTCGGGGCCGCGTGCAAACCCGTGACCGGCTGCTCACCGATGTCTGGGGATACGAGGGTGACGTGGACACGCGCACGGTGGACACACACGTGCGACGTCTCAGGGAGAAGCTTGGGAAGGTCGCCGACTACATTGAAACCGTGCGCGGCGTCGGCTATCGGTTCACCGACACGGAGTGACATTGCGGTTGGGTGCTATCGCCCCACCAGTTTCAATAGTGCGTACATCCCCATTGCGACAACTCCGGAACAGGGGATTGTCAGGATCCACGCCCAGACCACGCGCCGCGCCACACCCCAGCGGACCGCCGAGAGGCGGTGTACGGCGCCCACGCCGATAATCGCGCCGGTGATCGTTTGCGTCGTGCTCACCGGGATCCCCAGGCTGGCGGATGTAAACAGGGAAGTTGCCGCCGCCAGTTCCGCACATGCGCCGTCATACGGACGCAACTTCGTGATTTTCATACCCATCGTTTTCACGATGCGCCACCCGCCGAACATTGTTCCGAGGCCCATCGCCAGATGGCAAATCAACACGATCCAAAATGGAAACTGCGCCTGGCCCGCCGCGAACGCGGCCTGTTGGCTTTTCCAAATGCTGGCGTAGAGCAACGCGGCAATGATACCCATTGTCTTTTGCGCGTCGTTGGTGCCGTGCCCGAGGCTGTAGGCGGCCGCTGATCCGAGTTGGGCAACGCGGAACCAACGATCGATCTTGATGGGTGAAACCTTGCGGAACACCCACATCACGATAAACACTAACACCAGCCCGAGCACTAGTCCCAGCATCGGGGCCAATACAATCCATTCCACCGTTGCCAATACCTTGGCAGTATAAAGCACGTCGTGCCACTGGCCCGCGTGAGCGATGGCAGCCCCACCGAAGCCCCCCAACAGCGCATGAGACGAACTGGACGGCAGCCCGCTGTACCAGGTGATCACATTCCAGACGATCGCGCCGAGAAGACCGGCAAAGATCACTTCCGTTGTCACGAAATCCGGGTGAACCCAATTCGCCACCGCGTCGGCGACGTGCACGCCGAAAAACCACGCTGCGGCGAAATTCCACCACGCCGCCCAGCAGACAGCTTGAAACGGTCGCAGCACCCGCGTGCCTACGACCGTGGCGATCGAATTTGCCGCGTCATGGAAACCGTTGCTAAAGTCGAAGGCCAGCGCCGTAAGAATCACCAGCGCGACGTAAGGGTGGCGGAAGATTGCGCCGATATCGCTGAAGAATGCTGACATGCAGGCTCCGACGTGGTCCCGCTAACTCATCTTGACCATCACGCCCTGCAACACATTGGCCACGTCCTCGAGGCGGTCGGTGATCTTCTCCATCGTCTCATAAATGTCCTTCCACTTGATGACCCGGATGGCGTCCTTCTCGGTCGCAAACAACTCGGCCAGGGCATTATGCAGGATGTCGTCCGCCGCGTTCTCGACTTCGTGGATCGTAATGCAGTCGAGTACGACCTGGTCATAGTTCTTCGCTGAACGCATCCCGCGCACAGCGTCAGCCAGTTTCTCGCAACCGCGCACGATTTGCTTTGCCATGTTCACCGCATGTGGAGTCGGCGCCTTGATCCCGAAAAAGGCCAGACGGTTGGCAGCGGCGTTTGTCAGGTCAACCACATCGTCGATGCGCAGGATCATCACGTGAATATCCTCTCGGTCGAGCGGGGTGATGAATGACTTGTTCAACTGGTCCATCGTCTTGTGTGCCACATCATCGCAAGCGTGCTCGACCGCGTTGAGTTCGCGTGCGATCGGATCGGCATCGGCGTAATTCTCCGTGAGTTTCAACAACAGTTTCGCGGCGCTCACCGCATGGTGAGTCGCTTTCTCAAAAGAATCAAAGAAATCATATTCCTGCGGTATCCATCGTCTCAACATGGGAATCTCCTCGCACGTTCCTGTGTAACGGATTTGCTGCAGAATGGCAACAATCTGATGACGAAATCCTTCCTCTGATTCGATTGCATCGCCGCAGACGGTTCGGTATCGTCTGCCCGGAAGTGAAACTGACCCTCCAATGGAAATGGTTCCTGGGGCTCGCAGCCCTCCTGACCACGCTGCTGATCCTGGTGATCGTGTGTATTGATGTCTCGCTGCCGCCGTATCTGGTTAGCAAAATCCAGCAAGACTTGGAGCGGGAGGCCATACTGACGCGCCAGGCGTTTGCCGCCAAACTGTCCGTCTCTCCCCCCTCTATCGAAGAAATCAACCAGTTGGCCCATCAATTGGGGAGCCAAACGGGATTACGAGTGACGATCATCTCGCCCGACGGCGTTGTCATCGGCGAATCAGACAAGGCTTCTTCTGAACTCGGCGAGATCGAGAATCATCTTAGCCGACCAGAGGTACGGGACGCGTTGCAACGCGGCGTCGGCACCACGCGTCGCCTCAGCCATACCATTGGCGTGGACTTGCTGTACGTGGCGGTGCCCGCGTATTCGACCGCCAATCCTTCTCAATTGCTCGCCATTGTTCGAGTAGCATTGCCGTTGAACGAGATCGGGAAAACCACCAGCCGCGTGCGACGAACGGTGGCCGTTGTCGGGATCATCGTGGGACTCATTGATATTCCGTTCCTGTTCTGGCTGGCGAGGCGCTACAGCGAGCCAATCGACGTCATGAGGCAGATGGCCACGCGCGTTTCCGGCGGTGATTTTTTGGCGCGGGCACCTGAAAACATCGGAGGCGAACTGGGCGAACTGGGCAGCGCACTCAACCAAATGAGCGATCAGCTCGAAACACGCCTCCGTGAACTGACGGCGGAAAAGGCGGAACTCAACGCCACACTTGCCAACATGATCGAAGGCGTCCTGGTGGTGGACACCACCGGCCATGTTCGCCTGGCCAACGCTACCGTGCGACGCCAGTTCAGCCTGCCTGAGTCGGTGATCGGCAAGACCGTGATGGAAGCGTTTCGCAGCGGGCCGTTGCAGGATCTCATTGCCCAGGCGCTCGAGAACGACCAGGTCAGCGCGCGTGAATTGTCGTTTTATGGCGAGGAGGAACGCGTGTTTGATGTCAACGGTGCCTGTCTGCTCGGGCACGAAGGGACCCGCACCGGCGTTGTGGTTGTCTTCCATGACATCACTCGCATCAAGCAATTGGAGAACATCCGCAAGGAATTTGTCGCCAACGTAAGTCATGAGTTGCGCACGCCGCTGTCGATCATCAAAGGTTACGTCGAGACGTTGCTGGATGAACAGCCGCCCGACGCGCTCACCAGCAAACAGTTCCTACAGACAATCGAGAAGCATTCGTTGCGGTTGGAGGCACTGATCGAGGATCTTCTGAGCATCTCCGAATTGGAGTCACAACAGGCACGACTGGACTTAAAACCGATGTCTCTGCGGGCGACGGCGCTAGCGGCGGCAGAAGAATTGAAGAAGCGCGCCCAGGAAAAATCGACGAGCATTGCGGTGGAGGTGCCGGAAACCCTTTCTGCCGTCCGGGCAGACAGCCAGCGCCTGCACCAAGTGTTCTTCAACCTGCTGGATAATGCCATCAAATATACGCAGGCGGGCGGCCGCGTGACAGTCTCAGCCAAAGAGAAAGACGGCGATATCGAGGTGTGCGTCGTGGATAATGGAATCGGCATCGCTCCCGAGCATTTGCCGCGCATCTTCGAGCGGTTTTATCGGGCCGACAAGGCCCGCAGTCGTGAGCTGGGTGGGACGGGGCTTGGATTGTCCATCGTCAAGCATATTGTCCAAGCCCATGGGGGACGCGTCTGGGCGGAGAGCCAGTTGGAAAAGGGAAGCTCCTTCTATTTCACGATTCCGAAGACCTAGAACGGCGCAGTCGGATTCACCAAGCTGTAACGTTCTTGTTGCGGAACTGACGCGGGCTTGATCTATGTAGGTCATGCAGTCATGGAATACAAGACCGTCTGGATTTCCGATCTGCACCTTGGCACGCGTGGCAGTAACGTGGCCGGCCTGCTGGATTTTCTCAAGCAAAGCGAGTGTGCGACGCTGTATTTAGTCGGCGACGTGATCGATATCTGGCGGCTGAAGAAAGACCGTTACTGGCCGCAGTCCCACAACGACGTCGTGCAGAAAATCCTCCGCAAGGGCCGCAAAGGCACAAAGATCATCGTCATTCCCGGTAATCATGATGAGTTCTGTGGGAATTTTCTGGGTGTCTACGGAAACATCGTCGTCAAAGACCGGGACGTGTACACGACACTGACTGGCCGGCGGTTGCTGGTGATGCACGGGCACGAATTCGATGCCGTGACCACACACGCCCGATGGATGGCTTATCTCGGTGATGCGGGCTATACAATGCTCCTAAAGATGAACCAGCCGCTGAATTGGTTCCGCCGGAGTGTGGGGCTTGGCTATTGGTCTCTCAGTGCCTATGTGAAGAGCCGGGTAAAAAACGCCGTCAGTTTTGTCAGCCAGTTCGAGGAAGCGGTTGCCCGGTATGCAAAGATGCATCACGCCGACGGTATCGTTTGCGGCCACATTCACACCCCAACTGTTCGATCCATTCGCGGACTCAACTATTACAATTGCGGCGACTGGGTGGAAAGCAGCACGGCATTGGTTGAACATCTTGATGGCAGAATCGAACTGCTGGATTGGAAGCAATTCGGACCTGTTGATGCAGCGGCTACTTTGCCGATCCAGGAACTCCACGACCAATCTGAGTTGCTGCTTTCGAATTCTGCTTCGTAACCGAATCGTAACAACATTGCTGTTGCGTGTCTGCCAGGTCAAGCTAACCTCTGCGTGGGGAAATCCATGTCACGTCGCAGACTGATTCTCATTGCCGAAGACGAGCCGGATACCGCCAGGCTGCTGGAATTCCATCTTCGTCGACGCGGCTACAACACAGCGATCGCGCCAGACGGACTGTCCGCCATGAACACAGTATTTGAAAAGCGGCCGGTCTTGATTATTCTGGATTTAATGCTGCCGCTGATGCATGGGTTTGAGGTCTGCAGGCTGATCAAGTCCAGCCCCGCAGCGTCGAGCATTCCCGTAATCATGGTCACGGCCATGGCCTCAACCGAAAACAAACTCGAAGGCTTCAAACAAGGCGCGGACGACTACCTCACAAAACCGTTTGTCATATCCGAGTTGATTGCCCGTGTAGATGCGCTGCTGCAACGCGCGCAGACCGGGGAATAGCGGATGGTCGCCACTCCCAATCCTCTTCCGACACCGGCACGTCCCCGTTTCGGTGTGTTGCAGGCGCGGGTGGAGGACTATCTTCTTGAGAAATTGCGGCTGGTCTTCGATACGATGCGCCTTTTGGGAACCAACCGGGACGCCGAATCGCTTCACCGGGTGCGCGTTGCCTCCCGCCGGCTGCGGGTCGGGCTGCGGTTCTTCTCCGGTTTTTTTGCAACAAGAGAACTGCAGCAGGTGCAACGGGATTTGGGTCGACTCACCCGCGTGCTCGGTGAGGTGCGAACAGTCGATGTTAACGCCCGTTTGTTGCGCGGCGCAACAAATCGATTGCCTCCATCCACGTTGCGGGCGCGAGCGATGCTGGAGCAAAACTTGTTGGTGGACCGCGTCACCCGGATGGTCGAATTACGCGACCTGCTCAGGATGCTCGAGACTGGCAAACTCTCCCAGCGCATTGAGGCACTGATCAAGAGGCGTGACCACCAGCTTGACAATAGGCGAGTGCAAAAAGATGCTTCCAGACAGCTGAACGAACTGCGCCGGGTCCTGCGGCGTCGGTACAAACAGTACCTGAAGAAACAGGGTCGCAATGCCTTCCACAAGTTTCGGATCGCCGCCAAACATTATCGGTACGCGCTTGAGGCGGGACAGGCCGTGTTTCGCATCTCCATGGACGAGCGGATCCGGGCCGTGGAGAACCTTCAAGACTTCATGGGCAACAGCCATGACATCGAGTCGCTTATTGATCACCTCCAGGACACAGAACAACGTTGGAGCCAAGTCAACAATGAACTGGTCAAGGCTATTGGCAAGCTGATAAGATTCTACAAGGTCGAACACAATCGGCAATTCGTCCTCTTCGAGGAGTTCCTGGACGAAAAGCAGCCATGGTCGAAGAAGGTGACGCTGCGCGCTGCATGATGAACAATAGTCACAATTTTCCGGGAAAACTCATTGCGGTCGAAGGACTGGACGGCTCTGGCAAGTCCACGCAGATTTATCTGCTCAAACGGTGGATGGAGATGCAGCACTTGAAGGTATTCTTCACCGAGTGGAATTCCTCCGTTCTCGTTCGGGAAGCCACGCGCAAAGGAAAGAAACGCCAACTACTCACGGCGACAACGTTCTCCCTGGTCCACGCGACCGATTTTGCCGACCGCTATGAACGGCAGGTGTTGCCGCTGTTACGCGCCGGTTACATCGTGCTGGCCGACCGGTATATTTACACGGCCTTCGCGCGCGACATTGTGCGCGGCTGCGATCCGCGTTGGGTTCGCAATCTGTACAGCTTCGCGGTCGTACCTGATATTACGTTTTTATTCGACACGCCGTTAAACGTCGCTTTGGATCGGATCCTCAGCGGGCGGCCCAAGCTGAAATACTTCGAGGCAGGTCTGGACCTGGGGCTGGCTCACGATCCGTATGACAGCTTCCGCCTGTTTCAAGGTCGGATTTATGCGGAATACAAGAAGATGGTCGACACCGAGAAGTTCGTCGTCATGGACGGCATGCTGCCGGTCGAAAAGCAGCAAGCGATGGTGCGAAAGTACGTGGAACCGAAGATCGATTTACCGGCGTTTCGATGGCGGGGAAAATAATGAGCGCACTCAGGATTGGCAAACGGTTCTATGGAACGAAGCTGCCGGCCTGCGAGCCCGCGCAATTGAAAGGCAAACTGATCGTGCTTGAAGGAGCGGACGGATCGGGCCGCTCAACGCAAATTGAGATGCTGAACGCATGGCTTGAGAATCTTG
>CAZAQZ010000015.1:0-17993 GCA_964487175.1 uncultured Verrucomicrobiota bacterium
GGTTTGAAGACGATCTGGCTCTTGCCGTCGAGCATCTTGAGAACCAGGTTGGCGAACTCGAGGATCGTGAACTCGCTCGGGTTGCCGATGTTGACCGGCTCGTGGTAGTCGGATTGTGAGAGCCGGTAGATGCCGTCAATCAAATCTGTGCAGTAACAGAAACTGCGCGTCTGCGAGCCGTCACCGAACACCGTCAGCGGTTCGCCCCGCAACACCTGGCCGACAAAGGCCGGCACGACGCGGCCATCATTCAGGCGCATGCGCGGGCCGTAGGTGTTGAAGATACGGACGATTTTGGTGTCGAGCTTGTGGTAACGATGGTAGGCCATCGTCATCGCTTCGGCGAAGCGCTTGGCCTCGTCGTACACGCCGCGCGGGCCGATGGGATTGACGTTGCCCCAGTATTCCTCCGTCTGCGGATGCTGCAGCGGGTCGCCATAGACCTCTGACGTGGAAGCGAGGAGGAAGCGCGCGTTTTTGGCCTTGGCCAGCCCGAGTGCGTTGTGGGTGCCGAGCGAGCCGACCTTGAGCGTCTGGATGGGCAGTTCCAGGTAATCGATGGGGCTGGCCGGCGAGGCGAAGTGAAACACGTAATTGACGGGCCCGTCGAGGCTGATGTACTGCGTGACGTTGTGCTTGATGAAGGAGAAGTTCTTGTTGGACGAAAGATGCGCGATGTTGTCGGTACTGCCCGTGATCAGGTTGTCCATGGCGATCACGCGATGGCCTTCAGCCAGGAGCCGCTCGCACAGGTGCGAGCCGAGGAAGCCCGCGCCGCCCGTGACCAGTGAAACCGGTGTTGAAGAAGTCGATGCCATAGTTAGTGTGCTCCAAATCCGCTAAACACGACGGGGATTGTGCGCAGAAGGATGCTTAAATCAAGCCACAATGACCAGTTATCGATGTATTGCATATCGAGTTTCATCCACTGGTCGAAGCCGACCGAGTTGCGGCCGCTGATTTGCCACAGGCAGGTCAGCCCCGGTTTCATCGAGAGCCGCCGGCGGTGCCACGAATCGTACTGTTGCACCTCGCTAGGGATGGGCGGTCGGGGGCCGACAAGGCTCATGTCGCCCGTCAGGACATTCCACAATTGCGGGAACTCATCAATGCTGGTCTTGCGCAGAAAGCGGCCGAGGCCCGTGATGCGCGGGTCTTCCGTCATCTTGAATACCGGGCCGGACATTTCGTTGTAGGCTTGCAGTTCGGCCCGCAGCATTTCTGCATTGTTGACCATGGACCGGAATTTGTACATGGTGAACAGCCTTCCGTGCAGGCCGCTGCGTTTCTGGCGGAACAGGATCGGGCCGGGCGAAGTGAGCTTGATGCCGATCGCCGCCGGCAGCATCACCAGTGGGCCTACAATGGCCAGGCCGATCAGCGCCCCTGAGACGTCCATCAACCGTTTACAGATCAGTTGCCAGGAGCTTTCCGGCGTCGTGCGGAAAATCAGCACCGGTTTGCCATGGAAATCATCAATCGTGGCGCGGGCAATCGAGGTCTTCACAAAATCGGCGACCAGCCAGGCCTCGATGCCTTCGACTTCGCAGGCGAGGATGGCCTTTTCGACGACGCTGAAGTACGTCTGAGTGACATTGAACACGACGCAGGAGACCGGTTGGGTGTGGAGCAGAGCCGGCAGGTTCTGCAACGATTCCTCGCTGGGATCCAGGCGGGCCACGACGGCGAAGTTCCACTCGGGATGCTCTTCGATCAGGGTCTGGAATTCTGCGTTTCTCTCCTCGGATCCCACCAGGATAATGGGGCGTGACAGTTTGCTGCTGCGGGCATGAGCGCGCATATACGTCTGGAACAAGAGGTCCTTGGCAAACAAGGCAACGACACTGAATCCCGCAAACAACACGATCACGCCGCGGCTCAGCAACGACAATCCAAGGAAATACATGGCGGCGATCACCACCAGCGCGCAAACCGCCACACTCTTGATGATGATCCAGAGGGTGATCCGGCGCCGACTGCGGTTCGTGCGGGTATAGAAGCCATTGAGATCCAGCACAAGCGGGCACAGCGGCAGGATGATCAAGTACAGCCACTTGTAGTAGCGAAAGGGGGCGATCCCGGGAAAGTGAAGGGGGTAGCTGAAGGCCAGTTGTTCGCGAAACGCATGGGCCAGCCAGTAGACGCCCGCGATGAGCAGCGCGTCGCTGAGCTGGTTGAACTGGATGAACAACTCTCTCTCTTTGCTTGCCATCAGACTTCGATCAATGTTGAGTCGTTCGTTCGCGCAAAGGGTCAACCGCCGGAATCCGCAGCCAGCTTCGGATAAATGCCCTGGACGAACCGCGCAACCACCTGCATGGTCTCAGTATCTGTTCGGTGGACCGCTCCCGCAGAACGCCCCTCGGTCCCGGGCTGGTCGACGGTCGAAGGAGCTTCGATCAGGATATACGCCCAACGATGATTTCGATTGTGCAACACCCGATCCTGGGCTGTCCACAGAATGCGCTGCCAGTGATACGGTGTCACGCGGTCCTTGCCGACGAACCAGTAGACAAAAATGAAACGGGCCACCGCCGTTTGGCCGCCCGCCATGGACAGGGTGCGGGTGGTATTCATGCGCATGACATGCAGGACGCCGCCCCGCGCATCGGGGGTCTGGATCGGCTCGGTGTATTCCGATTCGATCTTCCAGCCCTGCCCGGGCAGGCAAAGTTCCGGTCGATGGATGCTCGTGACCTCCTTACCCGCCAAAATAACCGAGCAATACACTTCATTGCTGGCGGCGTCATGGTAGGAACGCCGTGTTCCCTCCGTGTCGGCGGGCAAGATGGTGCGTTCCATCTCCGACAGCCCCTCCTCTTTTCCACCGATCCACTCGCCGGCCTGGTCGGGCAGGGATGGCTTGCCGTCCACGAGTCGGATTCCAGGTTCGGAAACGCGCGTGATGTCCGAGGTCAACCCGGTCACCGAGATTGCGACCGCCAAAATGGCGACCACAATGCCGATCTGCGCGACGCTCGGTCCACGTGGTCGCGGTGCTCCGGCAATGGGCTGCGGGCCGCCCTGTTGCGTTTGGCTCGTTTGTGGCTCAGTCATCGATTATAGGTTTCTGATCCGGTGGTTTCATCCAGCCTTCCCAAAGTTGCCGGTAGGGGATATTCAGCAGCAGTCCCAATACCACCATGGTGGATAGTGCCACACCGAATACGATATATCCCGAATATTCGTGATACGTCTTGCTGGCCAGGTCCTGCCCGTAGACGTGCGCGACAAGGGCGATCGACGTCACCCGCGCCATATTCCCCAGCACAGCCAGTGGCACGGCGCTCAAAAACAACACCCAGCGCTTCCACTGGGTCTGCTGTGTGACATAGGCGTAGGCAGCCGTGACGGTGGTGAGCGCCATCAAGGATCGAATGCCGCTGCACGGGTCGGCCACATCGAACCGAAAGACACTCGAATAGA
This sequence comes from uncultured Verrucomicrobiota bacterium, assembly GCA_964487175.1. Taxonomy (GTDB): domain Bacteria; phylum Verrucomicrobiota; class Verrucomicrobiia; order Palsa-1439; family Palsa-1439; genus CAWFPN01. Next base: position 3,427 of record CAZAQZ010000015.1, read on the forward strand.
TCCCGGTGCGCACGCGTGTCGTTTCGATCCCAAACCAATTCAGCAGCGTCGTGGAAGCCTGGGCAACGTACAGTCGCAACGGGAAGCCGACAAACTCATCCATAAAGTTCAGTGGAATCATCAAAAACAGGAATGTGATTGGAAAAAACAGCATCCGAAATAGCTTGCGCCCCCCCAGTGACAGGACCAATCCATACAGCAGCAGCACGAAGGAAAACACCACCGTATGTGCTTCCGCCGCCTTGATCCCTCCATAATAAAACAACATGGCAATGGCCACGACCGCAACCCCTGCGCGAATGGGCGGCTCCTGCAATGCAGCGAGTTGGGCGCGCACGGCCCACACCTGCCAGGCCAGCAGGAACGGAGCCGCAAACAGCACCACTCTGTAGACTTGGTTGTGCAATTGTTGGGATATCATCTGGGCTAGATCGGGTAGCATAAACGCCACCGCGCCGCATCCCACGGCAACCCAGTACGGTTTCCATGCCGCGGCGTCTGTCTGCCTTTCCCGCGACAGGTTCCACCACATCAGAAATGAAGCGATGAAGGGGATCAATGGCCCGTGCGAGTAATTTGAAACGGAGCCCCAATGCTGCACCAGCCAGGTATAGGGTGAAAAGAGCGGGCCGCCCATGCGCGTCACACAATAGGCCACGTAGACCAACGCCGCCAAGGCGAGGCTCAGGACCACCTTCACCCAATCAACTGGTGAGGAGGGAGACTTGACGGCGGCGATAGACACTCCGTTACTCATCTAAACTGTGACAATCCATTGGAAGACAAGAGACAGTAACAATAGTCAATGCAGAACCGAAAGTCAAACAGTAGGGCCTGTTTTTACCACCGGTTTCCACGGCCATAGCTGCACCAGCGCAATGGAGGCAAACACAATGAGGTAGGGGTCGATCGGCAGTCTGTAACGCGTGTTCACCGTCATCATGGCCTGGACACCCGCGACGATGACGATTACCAGATAGATCAAGGCGAATTGGCGTCGACGAGGCCAACTCAGGCATGCCCCGGTCACCGCCAGGAGGAAAATGGGATAGTAGGACACGGCTGCGATCAATTTGTATGGTCGCGACGTATATGTATTCTTCGTTTGCGTGTCGCCAAATGCCGTCAAGAACATGGCGACGAGTTTTTTCCCCCACCGGAGAAGGGTTTGCCCGGGATGGGTGGCGATGTATGATGTAACCACAGGACGCAGCACCTCGTCTATGGCGATGCCGGAGTCCCTGTATCGAATCGTCTTCTCGGCAATCTGGTTTGTCACTGCCGCATATCTCTCCGTCAGGGCCAACTGCTCCGTCGGTTCCAGTTGCTGTACGCGCTGCATCCATAACGGTCCAAACAAGTAGAGAAAACGGTCTGCGGCGCTTCCCGTCGAAAGCTCGTTGTTGCCCCACCATAGCTGCTGGTAGAACCCGGACGAAACCGGCATCACCCGCTGATACACAATGTAGTTGCGGATTGTCCACGGAAGAATGATGCAGGCAAATCCGCAGACGAACAGGACGCTGCACGCCAGCCGCCTCGGCCATTCCTTCGGCGCGCCGTACAGCCACGCGATGCACACCCACGGCGCGAAGATGGCAAACACCGAGCGCGCCAGCACCGTCAGCGCCAGAGTCACCCCCGTGAGCAGGCTCAGCACCAGCGGTGCCCTGGGACGAACACTGCGCAGGGCCAGGTAAACAGACAACGCGCAAAGAAAAGTGGCCACACACTCCGCGTAAAAGACCCCCGCCAGATAGATGTGTGGCGGATAAATCGCCAGTAGCAAGCCGCTGATCCAACCGGCGGCAGGACCGGCCAAGTGCGCCCCGATTTTGTACAGCAGCACACAGGTGAGCGCGCCCAGAATTGCCTGACCGACACGGGCCGCCCGATAGCTTTCACCGAAAACACGAAACACCAGGCTTAGATAAAAGGGCAGAGTTGGCGTCGCCCGATAACTTGGTGAAATGTACCCCTCTCCCGCTGTCAGATGCCGCGCAATGGCCACGTACTCATTTTCATCTGACCAGGCGAGTTCGTTACGCACGCTGAGCACCCAGATCAGCCGAAGCACGAAGGCAACGGCGAAAATCGTCAGACACGGCGAATTCGAGAACAATTTTCGCATGGAACCCCTTAAAGTCCGGCCAGTTTACCCACTGCGATCAACAGATCAACTCCAAACCTGCCGCCGGATTTCCCATTAGCCGGCAAGTCCCCTTAGGACAATGGAACCGACGCGGTTGGCGTTGGCCATTAATGTAAATGTCAGGCCTTTGGCTGGCATGTACGCCAATGCGGCGCCGTCGGCCACGTACACAGCGGTTGTGCCGCGCAGGCGCCCGGACGGTTCGGTGGTCAACGGCTTGTCCTCCTGGGTCATGGGTAATTGGCTGGCGTAGTGTGCGCTCGTTCCATGACCGGGACTGAGGGTCTTTGCCGGCCAGCAACGCAATTGACGCAACGCGCGCATCATCACTTTCTCACACTTCCGCTGATGCCGCACCGTTTCGGGCGGCGGCCGCCAGGCAATCTCCAGCATGTCGCCGGTCCCGTCCGTTGAAGGCCGCAGCACGCAGGTTTGCCCGGCGTTGGGAGAATCCTCGTGTTGCAATACCACGATGACAAGGCTCGGAGCAATCGCCTGGAGAATTCGCAACGTCTCACGGCATGGCAGGGGCAAGTCCTTCAACAGACGAAACAGCATCATGGACCGATACGAATACAACTGCGCCTGGACCAAATGCTGTTGGTCGCCCGTGGGATCGTAAATCATCGTCAGTTGCGCGAGGCTGTGGCAACGATCTTTCGGTTTCCGCCCCAGATGAGCGTAGTGCAGGCACGGGATATACGTCGTCTCGTTACAGGTCATCGGCAGGGGCTGATTGTATTGCCGGAACGATCGGAGGACCAGACGGGCTGTGTTCATCGCACCCGCCGCCAGAATCAACCTGCGCGCCTGAAACACCTCGCCCTGGTGGCCCGTCAGCGACTTCGCGTAAATAGAAACTTCGCCCGGACCTTTCTCCTCGAACCGCTCCACGAGATACGGACGGCGATACGAAAAGTTTGGATACTTCTGAAGTTCGGGCACGCCCAATTGGGGACGGTAAACGCTGCCACCTTCGTTTGTCCAAAAATCCATGTCGTGATACGGATTCGGCGAGCGGCCGTTTCGCGGCTGCGTGAGCACTGCCATGAATGGCGACCCCAAATAGACGCGCTCACGGCTGAGAGTGCTGCGTTCCCTTTGGTAGCAGGAATAAATCAGTTCCGCGTTGCCGTCCGGTTCCAAAGGCAGCTGCAATTCATCCAGTTGACCGCGTAGCGCCGTGAGATCATCGTTGCGGCCACCGCAGACGCCGATGCGTTTGGACACGATCTCGTAGTGGCGGCGCAATTCCTGTGGATCCAGCCCTGACTTGACCAACTCGCTGTCGAGGTACGGAAAGCTTACCGCTCCCCACGCCCCGGCCAGCCCGCCGATCGCCAGACTGTTCATCGCCGCGAAGTCGGTGGAAACCGTCGGCAACAACGTTTCCGTGTTGGCCAGCACATGGCGGCGAGGCGGTGTGACCTGCGGGCCTGCACCGATCTTGCCCAGCGGGACGCCTTCGAAATTGTCGCCGAGCAAATACCGATGTTGTCGTGGGTCGGTGCGCCGCACTTCGGCGTATGGAGCAGGAGGAATCAACTTGTGATACACCGTGTCTTCGAACCCCACGTCCAACATCACCACGCTTCGACCGGCCTGCACGAGCGGATACGCCGCATTCACCGCGCTCGCGCCCGAGCCAACCACCAGGATGTCGGTTCCCGCGCTCATCGACTCCGCCGCGCCACCAGAAACACCGGGACCCCGATGATCATTTTGACGATGCTCCGAACGCTTTGCCACACCAGGCCGCACCAAGCCTTTAGCGGACCCTCGGGCGCGTGCAGAAAAAACTCCGCATACGCCGGGCTGGCTTCCAAAATCGCGGTCATCAGGATGATCTTCTTGCGGAGAATGGATTCCCGATTCAACACCACCGCTCCGGCGTCGAGATACGGCAATGCCCACCGATGGGCTCGTAGGAATTCCGCTTCCGGTTCAGCCGACTCCAGCGACTCTTCGCCGAACAGAGCCCGCTGGCCTGCCCTGTAGCGATCTTTGAATTCCTGTGGCGGGTCAACGCCGATCAGGTAGCGTGAGATCAAACTGCATTCCGCGTCCCCTTCGCTTATGGTGGCCGGTTTCACTGGCTCAGGCATTCAACGCCCTCGGATTCGGTATCTTTCCCATGGCTGCGTTCAATCCGGTATCGAAATCCAGTGGATCAAATCCGAAATCGCGCCGGGCCGGTTCGTTGTCGATGGGAACATTCTGATTGGAGCCGAGCACGTTGCTGACTGTAATCGGCGGGTGGGAAAGCAGGGCCGTGGCGACCCTGGCCGCCGTCAGCGCGATGCTGAACGGGATGTGCAATTTTGGCCGGCTCACGTTCACAGCGGAGCCGAGACGGTCGATGAAATCATCAAAGGCCATTTGATCCGGGCCCGCAATATCGTAGACGCGTCCCTTTGTGATGTCCGTTTCAATGCAGGAGATGATCGCTTCGGAAACATCTCCAATATAGACCGGGGCCAGGATCCATCGGCCATTGCCAAGCACGGGCACGAGGGGAAGTTTTTGGATGAAATTCAACACAGTGCCAAACACGCCGCCTCTGTCCTCTCCATAAACGACATTCGGGAGCAGTGTCGTAACCTCGAGGCCGGAGCTTTGAAAAACCTTGTCGGCTTCATTCTTTGTGCGCGCATACGCGCCTTTACGCGGGATTTTCACCGCCATGGTGCTGATGTTAATCACCCGCTTGCAGCCAGCGGCCTGACACGCCGCCACGAGCCGCCGGGCTCCGCCCACGTTGACGTCCTCGCTGTCCTTCTCGTCGGATTTTGCGGCGGCCAGATGAACCACCACGGCAACCGAATTCATCGCAGCGCGCAGCGAGTCGGCATCCTTCATGTTTGCGACAACCACTTGAAGACGTTCATGCGGAGGAAACGCGGCCGCACTGGTCTTGCGGACCATCGCCTTGACGGGCCATCCGCGCTTGAGCAGCCGCGCGACGACGTCCTTGCCGATAAATCCACCCGCACCGGTGACGAGGATGGCTTGATGGTTTCCCAGCTTCATTGCAGCCATGCCGGCTCGGTTAAATCAGGTTCGGGAGCCCTGGTCGCCTATGTATGTGGCCCGGCCGATGCCGAGCATGCTCAGGAAGAATGATGAGAAGATCACCTGGACGCCCAGGAAAAACCACAGTGACCAGAAAATCACGAGCCGCACCTGCTGTTGTTCCAGCGAAACAAACCCTTGAGACGACCAGCGCCAAAACACCCAGACATCGCCGACCAAACCGATCAACGCCAGTACGGTGCCTGCAATCAACCCTTGCTCAAGATTCACATGTTTCAGCCATCGCTCCAGCGAACGCGGCTGACGATCGAATCGCTCTGAGTAACTGAACACCTTGGCAAACAAGCCGACGGAAATGATCTGGGCGCCGAGCAGCGTGAACACCATCCCAAAAATCATCGCATTGATGTTCAGGCGGATGTGGCCAAGATGTTGCTCTCCTCCCAGCAGCCAAAAGACCAGCGCCAGCCCCAACACCCCGAGCACGCAGCCCGGGCCGAGGAACAGCCATTGCGGCGCAAACAGGAACATGAACCGCAAATTGCGCCACGCCCCGGGGATGCTGCGCAGGTGGGGAGGCCGCCCGCGATTATCCGGCCACAGTACAATCGGGATTTCCGTGATCCGCACGCCCAGCTTGGTCGCTTTGATCACAAATTCAGAAGCAAATTCCCAGCCGGTCGTGCGCAAATCCATCCGCCGAAACACGTCCTTGGTAAACCCTCGCATTCCCGTGTGGGCATCCCGGATGCCGGTGCGGAACATCACGTTCAGGATCGCCGTCATCACCGGGTTGCCAAAATACTGGTGGGTCCAGCGCATCGCGCCGGGTTTGATCCCGCCCTTGAACCGGTTACCCATCACAATTTCATAACCCTCGCGCCACTTCTCGACAAACCGCGGCACATCGCCAAAATCATAGGTGTCATCGGCGTCGCCGATCACGATGAACTCGGCCCGTGCTTCGTCGATGCCCTTGCGCAGGGCGTTGCCATAACCTTTGACGGTGGCGTGCGCCACACGGGCACCGAGACTCTGGGCGAGTTCGATCGAGCCATCGGTCGAACCGTTATCGGCAACGACGACTTCGCCGCGGATGCCCGATTCCTTGAACGCCTTCATGGCCTTGTTGATGCACGACCCAAGCGTCTTGGCCTCATTCAGGCAGGGAATGACGATGGAAACTTCCAGTGGTTGATTGTCGCCCATACGGTTCAGGTTGTTAAACGGAGCAGGATTTCTACCACAGAATGCGCGGCAATGTAAACGTTCAACAGCAATGCGGTAGCCGGCCACAAACTTGTTCTGGCGAAACGCCCACCGGTTTCGTACTGTCTTCCCCGGAGGATGACGGCATGATTTTGGTGATTGGCGGCGCTGGTTATATCGGATCGCACATGGTGAAGTGCCTGCTTCAGCACGGTGAAGACGTGTTGATCATGGACACGCTGGAGAAAGGCCACCGCGAGGCGATCGTGGGCGGCAAGTTTGTCGAAGGCGATCTGCGCCGGCCCGATGACTTGAAGCATGTCTTCGGCAAGCACGACGTGGAATCCGTGATGCATTTCGCGGCGTACGCGTCGGTGGGTGACTCGGTGAAGAATCCGTCGACGTATTACGAGAACAACGTCGTCGGCTGTTACGCTCTGCTGGAGGCGATGCGGGCGCACAAGATCAACAAGCTGATTTTTTCATCTTCTGCCGCCGTGTACGGCGAGCCAATCACCGTCCCCATCCCCGAGGACCATCCGAAAAACCCAACCAATCCGTATGGCGAAACGAAATGGGTCATGGAGAAAATGCTGCAATGGTACGGCGGTGCGTACGGCATCCGTTCGATTTCCCTGCGCTACTTCAATGCGGCCGGCGCCGATCCCGACGGCCAGATCGGCGAGGACCACGAGCCTGAGGAGCACCTGATTCCCGTGGCGTTTCTGGCGCTGCTCGGCAAACTCGACAAGCTCAAAATCTTCGGCACGGATTGGCCCACGCCGGACGGGACCTGCATCCGTGATTTCATTCATGTCAACGATCTGTCGGAAGCCCACTTTCTGGCGGTGCAGGCCTTGCGAAAAGGCGCTCCCACGAATGCCTACAATCTGGGCAACGGACACGGCTATTCGGTCAAGGAAGTGATCCAGAGCGTCGAGAAAGTCACCGGTAAGAAGGTGCCTTACGAGGCGGCGCCCCGACGGGCCGGCGACCCGGCGCGGCTCGTCGCCAGTTCAGAGCGCATCAAGAAGGAACTCGGATGGAAGCCCCAATATCCGGAGTTGGAGACGATCATCACACACGCGTGGAACTGGCGCAAGACCCGGGTGGATGGCTATCGGAAGTAGAGCCGATTTTGAAATTGCGTGGCTCGTTCGACAACTTCATAGTGCCCGCGTGAAATCCTGGTTTGTTCTGCTTGCCTGTTTTGCGTTATTTCTTTTTGGTTGCCGTCAGCAGGCTGGCTCCGATCCGGGCGTGTTCGTCTACGCCCGGGGCGCGGACTCACAGAAACTCGATCCGGCTGACGTCGACGATGGCGAGTCCATTAAGGTCCTCAGCAACATCTGTGAAGGTCTGGTGCGTTTCAAAACCGGCACTACCGACATCGAGCCGTGTCTCGCCACGTCCTGGACGATCAGTCCGGATGGATTGACCTACACGTTCAAGCTGCGTTCCGGTGTCCGTTTTCACGACGGCACACCGCTCGATGCCAACGCCGCCGCATTCAGTTTTCTCCGACAGATGGACAAGACGAATCCCGCGCACTTGAAACAGGCAGCGTTTGCTTATTGGTCGGCGATGTATTCGATGGTCGATTCGGTCCGCGCGCTCAGCGGGGATACACTTGAATTCCATTTGCGTGAACCGCACGCGCCGTTCCTGGCCGACCTGGCGATTTTTCCAGCGTACCTCATCAGCCCGAAGTTCGTTGACCAGCAGCACCCGGTCGGTACCGGCCCATTTCGGTTCGTCAAATGGGTGCCCAACGAAACTATCGAGCTTGCCGCCAACGCCGACTACTGGGACGCGCCTCCCAAAATCCAGCGGTTGATTTTCAAGGATGTTCCAGATTCCGCCACGCGGCTCATCCAACTGCAGACGGGCCAGATCCAGGGGATGGATGGAATTGACCCGAATGAGCTGTCGATCATTAAGCATGATCCATCGCTGAAGCTCATCACCGGCCCGGGCCTGAACGTTTGCTACCTTGCCTTCAATTGCTCCAAGCCGCCGTTCAACAACAAAGCTCTTCGCCAACTGATCTCCATGAAGATCAATAAAGCCGATCTGGTGGCGGCGGTATATCGCGACGCTGGAATTGTCGCGAAGAATCCGATCCCTCCCTTCGTGAACGGGTATAACGATCAGATCCCCGATCAGGCGAATTTCGCTCTTCCGCGCATCATGCCGTCGGTCGACCCGATTCGCCTGGAAGTCATGACCAACCCGCGCCCATATCTTCCCAATCCCATCAAGGCCGCAGAGATGATCAAGGCCGATCTCGAAGAACACGCCGGCTTGCACGTCGAGATTGTCCCGAACGAATGGGGATCGCACCTGAGCCGCACCAGTCACGGCGATCACGAAATGGCGTTGCTCGGTTGGGTGGGCGACAACGGCGATGCGGATAACTTTCTCTATGTGCTGCTCGACAAGGACACCGCCACGCTCGGTTCGGCGTTGAATATCTGCTTTTGGACGAATGACGCCTACCACGACCTGATGATCGCCGCCCGGCGCGAACTCGATCCAGAGAAACGGGCCGCGCTTTATCGCAAGGCGCAGGAAATCATCTATGAAGAGGCGCCGATGGTGCCCCTCGCGCACGCTCAGTCCCTCGCCGCCTGCCGGGCCAATGTCGAAGGGATGCAATTCGAGATCAACGGCGACATCCTGTTCCACGACGTTGCTGTGCACTAACGCAACACGCGAAAGAGGGCGAACCGGCCCGCGGCAAGTTCCAATTTGAAATGCTGGAGATGGTCGGGATGCTCCTGAAACAGCACGGCAGCGCAGTCCGCTGGCAGGGGGCCGAGTTTGTCGGCCTTGTAGCGGCGTGATTCCTGTTCGTCGATCATGAAACCGGCGTCGTATACGAAATAATCCGCTTCGTAACGGCGCGCGAATTCGTGGAAGCGGTCTTCACTCGCGTAGATGGCCTCGAGAAAATCGCGATAACGCTCGCGGATTTCGTGGTTCTCAAATTTCGGGTGCAGGATCATCGGGCGTCCCGTATGTGCCCAAAGCACGGGCGACTCGGTGATCGTGGCAAGGACGACCGCATTCGTTTCCGTGTGTTCGTTCACCCACTGCACGATGGGCGTATATTCGGCCGGGTTTGGTTGGGTGCGTTCAAATGGCTTGAAGTTCAGCATCACCAACTGCGTAACCGTTGCGACAGGAACGACGGCTTTCCACCAGCTTCGCTTCGTCAACAGCCCTGCCGACATCACGGCTGCGCCGAATCCGAGAAATGTGAAATAGCGGACAACCATCCACGCCAGCGGAAACAGGATCAAGGTGAAGAGCGTGAAAATCTTCACGGCAATGTTCTTCTCGCGCGCCGGCAGGAAGATTGCCCGGAGCGACAGCGGCAGGCAGAACCCCAGGCTGTGCCACCATTCCATCCAGTCAGACGTGTTAAAAGCACCTTCCCACAGCACGCGTGCCTCCCACGGCAACTTCGATGGATCCGCTGGCTTCATACCCAGACACCGGAGTTTGGCGAAGAACAGGGCATACACGTGAGCATATTCGCCGTAGGATTTCCTGGCCAGCATTCCCAGCACCAGGAAAAGAGCCAGCGAACCGCAGAAGATCCGAAAGGCTCTTCTTCGTCCGCCATTGATCCAGACAGCAATGTTTAAGGCGTAAAGTGCGCCCATCGTCGGTGACAGATAGAATTGTTTCGCCCGAAGGACGGGAATGAGGAAAGCACCCAGCGTCAGCACGATCACCAGCCACGGTCGCCTCGGCGTTTCACCCCTTCCCAGATAGACAAGCACCGCCGCCAACACGAGCGGCGCCATCACAAACTGCGTCAGATGCCAGCTCGCCAGTGCCGCCAGCCAAAACATAGCGGCGAGAAATTGATCGCGCCGTTTGACTTCCTGCAACGCCCGCACAGTGAACGCCAGGGCGAACAGAATCAGCGGGATCGCAAAATCCTCCCGCAGAAACAGGTTCTTTACCGTCCGCCCGTAGCTCGGATACAGCGATGCATACAACACGGCAGCGAACAATCCCGCTCCATCACTGCGCCACAACGCGCGTGCCAGAAGGAACACCGCGAAAAGCGATAAGCTGGAGACGAGACAATCGTACCAGACAACGAACACATGGAATGGGACGGCGGGGCTGAACCATCGATACAAAACCCCGGCGGGCACCTCCATCGCAACAGTGAACTCCGCCCAGTCATCGATCACGTCGGGGTGCTGAACATCGCGGTCGTGCGCCAGTTGCCCCCAGTCACCGATCGGATGTTCTGAAAAGAATTTGGCGAACCGATACTGAAATGCGGCCTCGCTCCAGAATTGTCCTGTCTCGTCCTGCGCGTTCCACGTCGGATTGGAAAAAATCTTCGCCGTCTTCAGATGAACATGGAAGACGTACAGCAATCCGACCAACGCCAGGCAGACCAGCAGTCGCACGCGCGAACTCATTGTCCGCGCATCTTACACGACCCAACGCCCCGCGTCACGCTTTGGGACGGAACTTGATGCCGCAGCCGACGGACTTGGTTTCGCTCATCTGGACGGCCTGGCCGCCGAGGAGTTCGTCCAACGCGTCGTGCAGGTAATGTTTGGTGACTTTGCTGGCGTCCCGGTCGTCGTCAATCGCGCCGTGGTAGACGAGCTTGCCGTCCTTGTCGAACAGGAACGCTTCGGGCGTCTTGCTTGCGCCAAAGTCACGAGCCACATTCGACGTGCCGTCGACGACGTAGGGGAATTGTTCACCGTTTTCCTTCACCCGTTCCTGCATCACGGCGTATGAATCTTCCTCGTAGCTCGTGGGATCGTTGGGATTGACGGCGATTACACCGACGCCCTTGGCCTGATAGGCATTGCCAATCTCTACGAGGCGCGATTGCCAGGCCTTGGCAAACGGGCAATGATTGCAGGTAAACACAACCAGCGTGCCCTTCGGTCCCGCCACATCGGCTATGGAAATATCCTTCCCGTCCACATTTTTCATCTTGACGGTGGAATCGGGGATTTTGCTGCCCAGGGACAAGCCTTCGGCTTTTGCCGAAATAGCTGCCAATACGATGGTTGCACACACAGGTATGACGATCGAGCGAATAGTTCTCATAATGTTCCTCCGTCGCGTTAGATGCCTTACCCCCGCTATTTGTTCAACAGGGGCTTCACTTTTTCTTCAAACAGGGCGTACGAACCCTGTCCCTCCCAGAATTCCTTCAATTTACCACCGCCATCGTAAATAAACGTCGCCGGCAACGAGCCGGTCCAGCGTGTATCGATGCCATTGATGAATGGCATGTCCTTCTCCCCCTTGAGGTAAGTGGGTAAATCCACACCCTGTTCAGCCAGGAATTTCTTGATGGCCGGCATCTGGTCTTCGTCGTCGTTGGATACCAGCACCACACGCAGACCTTGCCCCTGGTACTTGCGCGCCAGCCTGATCAGGTCGGGAAACTCCTCCCGGCAAGGCCCGCACCATGTGGCCCACATATTAACCAATACCGCCTTCGCTCCCGGCTCGCGAACGATGCGCATTACGTCCTCTGCCTTCACGGGCGTGACGTGTACTTGATCCGTCGAAATGGGTTTCGGCTTCCCTTCACAACTCACCGCCGCGGCGAGCATCGCGACAAGGAGCACCCTCGCATACTTACGATTCATCATTCACCAGTCTACACCAGAACCGGTTTCGCGCCAGTCCTGATGCGCTTGGCGTGATTGCTTTGTGTCCGGCGATTTGTTAAGCACGGGCTGGAGACGGAAATCATGTACTGGTTTGAAAAACTCTTGTGGGCGTGGATTCCGCTGTTCGTGGCGATTGACCCGATCGGCCTTGTCCCGTTGTTCCTCGGCATGGCATCAGGTGTGGAACCGGTGCGCCGCGCCCGCATTGCCCAGCAAGCGACCTGGACGGCGGCGATTGTTGCCGTGGGATTCATGTTCCTCGGCAAACTGACGTTTCAAGTGATCGGCATTACCGTCGGCGATTTCAAGGTCGCCGGCGGTCTGATCCTGCTGGTGCTGGCCTCGCGGGCCCTTCTGCAAACCGGCCCGAACGTTGCGCCGCTGTCCGACGATTTTGGGATCGTCCCGCTCGGTTTGCCATTGATCGCCGGACCAGCCACGCTCACCACTCTGCTAATCTTGATGGATTCGGTGGGAATCCCGTTTACGCTGGCCGCGCTGGTGATTAATTTGATTCTCGTCAGCCTCGCCCTGCAATTCAGCGACCGCCTCGCGAAGTTGATCGGCCTGACCGGCCTGAACGCGATTTCCAAAATCATCTCGCTGCTCCTCGCCGCCATCGCCGTCAGCATGATCCGCCGCGGCTGGAATACGATGTAGCGCGAGTGTAACTTGACTCTGTCGGCGTGGGAGCGCTGGCGGTTTCGTCATTTCATTTCCAATGAAACACTGTTGCGGGAACGGTTCCATTCGGTGCTGTAGCCAGCAGCGATTTCTCGAACCGTCTGTCCTTGTCCTCGCGCGACTCGGTTTTGCCCGCGGCTTTCAGGACCACCACGCCGCCGTACGCCAGCCATTCACGGTTCGCGCCATCTCTCAGGAAGCAGCCACGGTAACCGAGAACCGGCGCGGCGGGCGGTTCTCCTGACCGCGCCTCCATCGATTCCCATGTCTTCACCAATTGTCGGGCTGTTTTTCCGTCCACGTTCCAGGTGGGATCGGGACGTCCTGAGAAAAACAGGATACCGCCGATCCATCTGCCCGGCTTCTTATTTGATCTTGATGTGGCCATGCATGACGACCATGAACGAGCAAAAGATGGTGTACGGCCCCCGGTTCGCGGTCCGCGGATCCGGAATGAGGAAGCCGCTGTTGTCAACATTGGTTACGGTCGTACCCCCCGGCTTGTGTGACCAGTAACCGTTGCGGCCCTTTCGGTACCAATGGAAGTCCCAACCGGGGGCGATGACCAGAGCGACCAGATGTCCCTCCCCCGGGCACTTGTTGTCGGCGGCAGGTCTGTCGATCAGGGCATCTGCCACTGCGGCGGGTTTGACCGAGGCGCACGAGAGCGCGGTGTACATGGCGCCAGCGGCCTGGCCAGGTTGTGCAAACGTGTCCGTGCGGTAGTTGGTGGAGTAATTATAGCAGTTGTTATTGAACTGTTTTTGGCCCGCATCGTTCCACCAAGCGGGCTCGTAGAGCGGCGCGCATCGGCAGGGATTCTTCTTGGGCCAATGACAAGGCCGCCGCGGCCACTCCAGTCTCAGCCGCCGGAATCGCAGGATTTCCTTTCTCAGGAAGGCCGGAAAGCCCCTTCCGAGCCTGAGTTTCCTGATTGGCCCTGTACTGCCGCAGAAGAAATTCTCGAAGTCCTCGTCGGCGGCGCGATGGGCCAGACGGGGACCCAGCAAGTCGCCGTGCACCAGCCGGAACCGCCTGGGCAATCCCCTGGTCGGCGCGCTTGTTTGCTCAATGATCAGTCCACGATATCCCAGCGTCGGCTCGGGAGGCAGCCCGCCTTCTCCCCGTTCAAGCCACCGCACCGGGTGCAATCGGTCCGTCATGTCCCGGGCCTCTTTCCCTGTCAGTTCCAAGACAGGATTTGGCCGCCCGCTGAATATGTCGATGGTGATCCTCAATGCCATACAAATACTCCTTTGGTTCTGGTTTTGCAGCCAAGACCTTCCACGCTTGCGGGGGGTGCCTCTACGGCCCACGAATCTGCAGTCGCCAAGCGTAGAAAGAATGGCCACTCGATCCGCGCGGGAATCTTGTCCATGCTCCCCCGGCAAATATCACAGCGGCAGAGTGTACCGGAGTGCCGCCGGCCTGTCTGTCAGGGCCGGCCCTGATTCTTCTGTAGGGGAATGCCTGACGAGTCTGTAATGGTTTTCAGTACACTGGGGCGGGCCTCGATCTGCCTGCGTCCGTCCGCCCTTTTGGTTTGACTCGGGGGCTTGATTCGCTACTCTCGCGTGCACCCCGTAGGAATGTTCGAGGTTTTAAAACATGGCGAAACTTTCCATTAGTGACCTGAAGGATTTTCGCGGCCAGCGAGTGCTGGTCCGCGTGGACTACAACGTGCCGCTCGACGAGAACGGCGCGATCACCGACGATAAACGCATCAAAGCCACCGTGCCGACGCTGGAGTATCTGTGGAAGGGTGGCGCGCGCGTGGTGCTGTGTTCGCATCTGGGTCGGCCCAAGGGCAAACG
>CAZAQZ010000016.1:0-17535 GCA_964487175.1 uncultured Verrucomicrobiota bacterium
GCTCCAATGCGAGGACGCCAACCACGGCCAGCAACAGAAGCGCAGGCAGGAAGTCCACTTCATAGCGGAAGTGCGCGCTCGCGAACAACCCGAGGGTCAGCGCGCAAATCCCAAAAAGCAGGGCCGCCGCCGTCACAAACCAGCGCAAGGCTGAGCCAGTCTGCCCTGGCCGATTCCGCCATGCCAACGGCACGGCCAGTGCCAGCCACACCACCGGAATGTTGGTCAGGACGCCAAAAGGTCTCTCAACCTGCGCATAGCCCGCCGGCCAAGGCGGCACGGCCGCCGCATGTACGAAGGGGAGTCGAGCGCTCCAGTGCGCCGGCTCCAGAAAATAGACCTGGAAATTGAACCAGAGATATTGCAGCCTGAATTGTTGCCGCGAAACCAGCCGCTCCCAAGTCAATGTGTAATGCCACCCGAATTCGAACGGACTATCGAACCGCAGGTCGTTGTACAGCATCAACCCCAACCCGATGAGCGTGATCGGAACAATCGCCGACAACAGCGGAACCAAAACCTGCCGCCGTTCCCGCCAAGCCTGGACCACCGGCACGAGCAAGATGACCGCGCCGAACAGCAAGTTTGGCCGTGCCCCCACCGCCAGTCCGTAAGCCAGACTCGCCGCCGCCAGCCACCGGCCCCTGCGCTCCGGCTCGTGCAACGCGCACCAGATCGCAGCCAGCGATAGCATCGTCAGCATATACCCGCCGCTGATCGCCACTTCGTAGACATCGGATTGCGACAACATTGCCGGCACGCCCGTCGCAAACCCGAGCGCCACTGCGCAAGCCGCCACCACTCCGATGCTCACTTCTGCGAAATAGCGCCGCCACAAAGCGTGCAACAAGCCCACGCTGGCCAGAAAGCCAATCGCGCAGAAAATCGCCACTGCCTGCCTGTGAAACAGGTACCGGCCGGTCAGCGCGACGTACGGCCAGAACAATATCAAGGCGGGCGTAACGCCGAAATAAAGGTACAGCCTTCCCTTGTAGTAGCTCAGGTCGAGCAGGGGTATGGCCAGTCCTTATACACTTCATTGGCGACCGGATCGTACGGGTCGGCGAGTTGTGTGAGCCCGAGAGGCGGCTCCTTTTTCAAGCTGAGGTGACCGCTACGGAAGCCGCCCACCAATAAATTGTAGTAACTGTCCGCCGGGTTCGGACTCAGCAATTCCAAAATACCCGATTCGGCCATGCACGTGTAGATCCCGACGACCAGCACACACACAGCAACGAGTATCCACGATGCATCTTTCATTGTGCCCACGATCTCATGATCAGAATCGTCGCTTCTTTCGGGGGAGCACCCCCCTTACCTCTCTGCCGAACATCGATTCCAGAATTGGTGCTTATGCTCGACGCTTCGATTGTACGACTGGCAACTCGGCCACTCTGGCCGCAAACTCTGGCCTGCAGTTTGGTTCCCCCGATTTCAACGCCGAGGTACGTGGCACACCATCATGCGCGAATCGGAAAGTTTGGACAATACGAATTATGGCACGAGGCGGACGCGGTAGTAGCGGGCGGGGAAATTCGTTGCGCCGCCGACATCAAGGTAGTTGGTCGTCGTGCCGACGGTATTGGTGACGGTGAATATGGCGACGAAGTTATTGGTGCTGTAGTTGCCCCCGGCTCCGCCAACCGTTGCCTGCAATTCATTCGTCTTCCCGACGCTGGTTGCCCACGCGATGAGGATATTGTTCCCTTGCATGGTGATGGCTCCGACCTGGAAAATGGGGGCCGGACCGCCGACTATAGTGCCGTTGTTGACGAATGCGCTGTGGAAGTTTGTCGTGCCGCCGGTGATATCAATGAGGCCGTTGTTGACAACTGGGCCGTAGGATTCAAGGACGCTGCCGTTGATGGCCTTCATCGTGCCGTTGTTGGTGACGCCGCCCATGAACGTGAGCGAGCCCCCGCAGTCGGTGACGACGGTGCCGCCGGCGTCCACCACGACGACACCGTTGATTGTGCCACAGCCGGAGAGCGTGGCGTTATTATGAATGCGCAGGCCGTTGTTAAATGAATGCACGCCCCCGATCAAATGATAGATCGCCGCCGTCGTCCCATTGCCGGCCACGAACTGCTGGCTGTTGCTGACAGTCGTGGCTTTGGTCTGGAACGTGCCGCCGTTGAAGGTGAACACACTGTGGGTCAGGTTGGTTGCCAGAAGATTGTCGACGGTCACGGTTCCGCCATTCTGCGTGTAAACACCGGGATCGGCCTGGCCCACAATCAACACACCGGTAGCGGCTGAATTCGTGATGGCTACACTGCCGCCGACCACCATCAACGATCCCTGTGATGATCCAGCAAAGACCCCAACTCCAAGGGACACACTGCTTGTCACCAAGACCGTCCCGTTGGAGACGGTCATCTGGCCGTTGCCGGACCGGCCAATCTCCATCCCAATGCTGCCAATGGGACCAAGTTGCCCACCCGTCACCCAAACGGTCCCAGTCGCGCCATTCAAGCCGGCGGTCAGGCCGAAACCCGGCGTGGTGATGCCGCCGGCGATCGTCAACGTACCCCGCGAGCCGCCGTCGAAGCCGATAGCAAATTGCCCCGTTAGCACCGTGCCGTTCGAGACAGTCATCTGGCCGACGCCCGATGCGCCCAGTGTGATCGTTTGAATGCCGGTATTCAATTCCCCGCTTGTCACCCACACCGTCCCGGTCGCACCGGCACTATTTCCGACGGTGAGCGAGGAAGACAGCGTGTTTGTACCACCCCCGACCGTCAGTGTGCCTTGCGATCCCAAAGCGTCACCGATGATCATGTCCGCAACGGCTGCGTTTCCATTGGACACGGTCGCGCTTCCTACAGAACCGGTAGAACTGCCAACGTCTGTTGTCGTGTTTGTGGCCACCAATTGCCCGCCCGTGACCCATACCACTCCCGTCGGGAATCCCTGAATTCCCACATCGAGAGACCCGAGTGTAATTGTGCCCCCGGCGACCGTCAATGTACCCGGCCCCAGGGTGTTATTGACCGCCAGCGTCCCGTTGCTTACGGTCGTTGGCCCGGTGTAAGCGGTCGTCCCGGACAACGCGAGACTGCCGCCGCCAATCTTGGTCAGTGCCACGACATGCTGCGTGCCGTTGGTGATGGTGCCGGCGAATGTCGTATTCGAGTTCAGGCTCCCCACGACGTAGGTGTCCAACCCCGAAGAAGCCTGGTCGCTGCCGCGCAGAGTCGATCCCGAACCACCGGATAGCGCCCCGAGAAAGATCGTGATGTTTCCAGTCGAGTGGTTGTTGATTGCTCCCGACAAGCCGGCATCAAAAGCCGCGTTCGTCCCTCCCCACGTATTCGCGCCCTGGTCGAAGCGCAAGGAGCTGGCGTTAGTGAGGATGACCGCCAGCGGACCGGTGCCAGTCAGCGAGCCACCATACGTGTCGTTGCCAGCGAGCAAGACAAGTGTGCTACTGGTGACCGCGTTGATGTTGTTGGAGAAGATCGCCGGCCCCTCGTCGAGCGTAAGCGTGCTGCCGCCCAGTGTGATGGGGCCGGCACCGATCATGTTGGTGTCCGTGACAGCCGCCTCGGCATTGAAGAACGTCAGCATATTGTTGGTGGGCGGTATGGCCAACCCTCCGAGCGTCACGAGGTTGGTACTGGCCGCGCTATTCGTGACGGTGACGTCGGCATTGTACAGCGTCAATGTGTTCGTCTTGGCCGGCGTAACGAGATTGGAGTCGATGAACTGGATGGCCTGAGCGTTATAGATGCAGAAGGTGTTCGTGGCGTCCGTGAAGTTGACATGAGAGAGGACCACGTTGGAAACCAGCATCTCGGGCAAGCCCCAAATAATGCCTGCGATATTGCCAATGCCTCCGATCGTGCTCGCGGTCACGTTGGAGATGGTGATGTTGCGCCAGATCGGGATATTGTTGGTAACCACAACCCCGTTCGTCGAGGCCCCAAAGGGAGACTCGTTAATGACATGCGACGGCGCGCCGATCTGGTCGTAATAGCTGTAGATCGCGACGACGAAATTCACGTTGGTCATGGTCAGGTCGTGATACGTGAGGTTTTGCACCAGACCGCCGCGACCGCGCGCCGATTTCAGGTGAATGCCATACTCCGTACCGATCCATGTGCAATTGCCCACCAGCAAGTTGGTCATCCCGCCCGTGATCGAACTGCCGATCGATAACCCGTGCCCGGAGTTGAACGTGCAATTGGAAACCGTGATGTCCGCGCCCGCTGTGACAAGGTTGTCGTCCCCGCAAGTAATCGTGCAATTCCGGATCACCATGTTCTTACAGGTGAACTCCGAGTCCGTATTGGGCGAGTTGGTGACCGTATTGATGACGATGGCCTGGATCGTCACATTCGAGTCGTTGCTCTTGAATATGAAGTGGGACATCGGTGGATTTTGCAATGTCACGCCCTGGACCAGCAGGTTGGTTGTGGCGTTGATATTGAGGAACTGTGGCCGTGTTGCCACCGGATTGTTCGATCCCTCAACCCCCCACCAGTTCGTGAGCGTCCCGACTGTAAAACCTCCGTTCCCGTCAATCGTCCCCGAGCCGGTGATTGCGACATCGTGAAGATTCGCGCCGTTGACGAACGCGGTGTTGGCGTTGGGCCACGAGCTCATGGGAAGCATTTGGAGCTTCGTGCCGCCATTGATCTGCAAGCAGATGTTGTTGGACAGACTGATCGGGCCGCTCAGGTAATTGGTCGACATACCAACTGCCGCGACTATGACCGTGCCGCCGCCCACCGAGGCAGCCGCGTTGATCGTATTCTGAATGGCGGTGGCGTTGTCTGTCGCGCCGTCGCCAACCGCGTCAAAGGCTGTGACGTTGAAGTTGGTCGCGGGGATGGTCGGCAAGGGTGGATCCGCCTGCGCTGGGGCGCCGCCGTACGTCGCCATGGCAAGTACCAGCGACAGAACTGCCGGTTTCGCGCGGCCAGCGCGCGATGACAACAACATCCCGACGATCAATCTGAACGTGCGCAAAGCTGTGGCCCGCTTCCTTGCAAACCAATAAAACACAAGGTTGGCGGAAAGTCGAGTCAATTTAACTGTTACGGCACGAGGCGGACGCGGTAGTAGCGGGTGGGGACGGTGGTTGCACCGCCGGTGTCGAGGTAGGTGGCGTTGGTGAGGTCGCCCGCGTTCGGAACAATGATCGGGCTGATGTCGGTGAAGTTGTTGGAGTAGTCGCTGCTGCCGGTACCGGAGGTGGCTTGCACCACATTGCTGCTGCCGCCCACTGTCTGCCAGTTGATGCGGATGTCGTTGGTCGACGGCACAACGCTGGTGATCCGGTAAGCGCCGGGGGCTGGCAGGGGGTTCACGTAATACGCGTTCTGTTGCGGGCCGTCTTCTCCGTAATGGTCGCCGGTAAAGTAGACCTCACCGCCCAAGCCGATCAACAGTCGCATCGATCCGGGAAACGCCATCGACCCATAGGGCTCGACGCTTGGGTCGTAGGTGGCATTATTCGTGTTAATACTGAACCAGACCGTAAACTCGATGTAGTAATTGTTTCCCTTCCGCGGGATATTTGGAAACTCGTTCCCGGTGAAGTTGAAAAACTCACCGTCATCCTTTTCGGCCGTTATGCAACCGCCGCTCCGGATCCGGGCCAGCGTCAACGAAATATCGACGGGCCCCGTGAAAAGGAGCGTGCCGAAATTATAGACCTGAATCGTATTCGTCTGACCGAGGGCATCGTAGACGATCCCGACGTTCATGGGGACGTTCGAGATGGCCTGCGAGACCGCGGCACTGCTTTCTGTCCCATTGTTGCGGAAAGCGCCAAAGGCAGTTGGCGAAGCCTGAGCTGATCCAGCGAACACGAACACAGCGACCATCGCCAGTACGCCCACCCATCGGGATCATGCTCTCATCCGTGAAGTAAACCACAGCATGGTCTTGAAAGCCGGTCGTTTCGGAGCTTCCAGCCTGTCAGGCTGCCGGCGGGCCTACTTCAGCAGGTGCTTCCAGCGGGCGATTTGGGCTTTCACGTTCTTCGGTGAGGGCGCGCCGATGGCCGTGCGAGCTTCAAGGGCGCGTCGCACGTCGAACACCCGTGCGGCAGCGCGGCCGTACTTCTTTGCGGCAAGCTTTGGCAGCGGGGTGTCGGTCTTCTCCGCTTCGGCGACGAGTTCACCGATCAGATGATGGGCTTTGCGGAAGGGCGTGCCCTTCTTCACGAGATAATCCACAAGGTCAGTCGCCAACAGCATCGGATCGCTGGCAGCGGCTTCACACCGGGCGCGATTGACGCGCATATGACGCAGCATGTCGGACATGACACACAGCGACGCGAGCAGCGTGTCCGCCGAGTCGAACAACGGTTCCTTGTCCTCCTGCATGTCGCGGTTGTAGGAGAGTGGCAAGCCTTTCATCACGGTCAGCACCGCAACGAGGTTGCCGTAGAGCCGGCCGGTCTTGCCTCGTGTCAACTCCGCTACGTCCGGATTCTTCTTTTGCGGCATCAATGACGAGCCCGTCGTATACGCATCGCCGATCGTGACAAACCCAAACTCGGCGCTCGACCAGAGAATGAGGTCCTCCGCCAAACGCGACAGGTGCATGCCCGTGACGGCGGACGCGTACAGGTAGTCCAACACAAAATCGCGATTGCTAACGGCGTCCATTGAGTTCTGTGTGACATCCAGAAATCGCAGGAGTTTTGCAACATAAGCACGATCCAGTTTCAACGTGCTCCCGGCGATGGCCCCCGATCCCAGCGGGCTCCGGCCGCCAATATGCCCTCCACTGAACAAAAACCGTCGCGCATCCCGGTCCAACATCTCGACGTACGCCAGCAAATGATGAGCGAACAACACCGGCTGCGCCCGCTGCAGGTGTGTGTATCCAGGAATCACAACGTCGCCGCTCTTCTCAGCCAACGCAACCAGCGCCCCCTGAAGTATGTGGATCGCGTCCATCGTCCGGATGACAGCATCGCGGACCCAGAGCCGCAGGTCTGTGGCAACCTGGTCATTGCGGCTGCGGGCAGTATGAAGTTTTTTGCCGGCCTCGCCGATCTTTTTTATGAGCGCTGCCTCGATGTTCATGTGGACGTCTTCGCAGGCTGCGTCCCATTTGAATTGGCCCGCGTCGATCTGGCGCTCAATAGCGCGCAGGCCGCGCTCAATTTTGGCAGCCTCGGCCTTGGTCAGCAGGGCAACTTTGGCAAGACCTTTGGCGTGGGCGATCGAGGCGGCAATATCATGGCGGTAGAGCCGCCAATCGAAGCTGACGCTTTCGGTGAACGCTTTGACGGCCTGGGCGGGTGCGGCTGAAAACCGTCCCCCCCACGTTTGTTGCGGCGCATGCTTCATGCTGGCGTGATTGTCGCCAAATGCGCGCGGGAATCAAGCCAACTATTCGGTGCCACCACGAGGCGGGATTGGAGGATGGCCGGAAGGCATCCCTCCCATTCCACCCATGCGACTCATCATCAATTCCTGCATGTTGTTGTACCGCGTATAATCAGTCGGCGGCTCAAATAGCGACGCCGAGGGCTTTGTCTTGTTGATGTCCTTGAAGCGCGTGGTGACGGTGGTTCCATCTCCGGCCTGGACTTGGGTCTGAATCGGGTAATTGTCGAGGTCCTTCGCCTCCCACACCAACGTGGTAACAGGCTCTCCACCATCCGGTGTGACGATCACCTTGGTCTTGACGCTCGGGTGGCCGTCGATGGTGTCCGGGCCGATTTCGGTGCGGTCGATCTTCGGTGGTTTGGTTTCCTTATCGGGGCCAGCGGCATTGGGAATCTGCATTTCACAGTAGGCCTTCAAACCAGGGTACACCATGTAGGAAACGTGTTTGCCAGGCAGCATGATGTGCACGCTGCGGTCCATTCCCATCTGCTTCATCTGCGCGATCGCTGAAGGCGGCATGTGCGCCCCCTGCATCTTGGCCATGTCCATTTCCATGCGCACTTTGCCTTCCAACACGAAGTAGTTCATGTCCATCGACTGGATCTCCTTGCCCGAGCCATCGGCGATTGTCGTGTGGGCTGTGGCTGAAAAAGCCTTGTCCTTCCCGAAGATGTCGGCCAACCCCGCCCCAGAGCCACCGCGTCCCGGTCCTCCAAGCATTCCCTGGGCGAACGCCGACGCCACGAGGCAACCGCCCATCAACGATGCGAATACGACACTGCGAATCATTCTCATCTTCTCCTCCTGATTGAGCGGCGGATGCTAAACCGAAATCTGATGATCGTCTAGACTATTGTGTTACACTTAGGGGAATGAAACTTGATTTTCGGGCCGTGTTGTTCGATCTGGACGGGACCTTGGCTGACACGCTGGCCGACCTAGCCAATGCGACCAATTCGGCGCTGGAGCAACTCGGCTGCCCCCCCCATCCCGTCGACGCTTATCGGAAGATGGTTGGTGACGGCGTCCGACAACTTTGCGCTCGCGCGTTGCCGAAGGACAAACAGGGTCTCGTCGAGGAGGCCCTGATTCTAGTTCGAAAGCAATACGAGGAACACTGCTTTGATCTTACGCGGCTTTACGACGGCATTCCCGCGCTGGTCATTGAGCTGCACCATCGGGGATTGAAGCTGGCGGTGTTGTCCAACAAGCCCGACGATTTCACCAACCGAATGATCGAACATTATTTCACCCCGCTGCCCTTCGAAATCGTCCGCGGTCAACGGCCAGGCGTGCCGCTCAAGCCCGATCCCGCCGCCGCCCTGCAGATCGCGGAGGAACTCGGCGTGCCGCCGCAGAACTGGCTTTATCTGGGAGACACCAACACGGACATGCGCACGGCCAAGGCAGCCGGCATGCAACCGGTGGGCGTGATGTGGGGATTCCGCAAGCGCAAGGAACTTGTCGAGGCTGGCGCGGAGTTCCTCATCGCCAAACCAAACGAACTGCTGTCCATTTTGGATTGAGACCGCAAAAGAAGAGAGGAACGTCGCGCTCGCTTGAACGACGCTCCTCTGCTCGAACCGTTATGCGGCTTTAAAACTTAGCGACGGCCGCCGCGATTGAACTCGCGTTTGCCGCCACCACCACCGCGACCGCCACCGAAACCACCGCCGCCGCCACCACCACCACCGAAGTCGCCGCGCGGGCGCTCTTCACGGGGGCGGGCTTCGTTCACGGTCAATGCCCGACCATCAAAGTCTTTGCCGTTGAATTGGGCGATGGCCTTGTTGGCCTCATCCTGGGAGCCCATCTCAACGAACGCGAAACCACGGGACTTGTTCGTAAACTTGTCCACGATGAGTTCGCACTTGACGACGTTGCCTGCCTGCTTGAACAGGTCGAGGATGTCGCCTTCAGTCGTATTAAACGACAGATTACCGACGAATAGCTTGGTAGCCATTATGTGATTTTTCCTTCTGCTGCGGTTGGAGGTCCCAGTGACTGTTCCCGCTCATCGGGTTTCGGACTGCCACCGAGCAAACGAGGCCGATTGCAATCTACCAATCTCACTGCGAGCGTTTCCATGCGAGCGCCACTTAGTGTAGGACAATTCCTAAAAATCGCAACATTTATTTCTTCGGCCCGTTTTGCCCCATTTGGTGAGTTTGCCCGAATTGAACGAAGCGACAGAGAATTTCGGCCCCTTTGAACGATCTCTGGAAATCTGCTACAGTTCTTGTGTGAATGACAACGTTGCCATTTCAAATTCGTCGTCCAACCATCCGGCTGTACTCAACAAGGTGGGGCTGATCGTTCTACTCGTCGGCCTGGTGAGCGCCCTCGTGGTCTATTGGGTCGGGCAGAACCGGGCAGCACGGCAGCAGCCTGCCACCACCGCCGACGGCGAATGGAGGGACGGCTCGCTTTCCACCGTGGACTCGAAGATCGCAAATCGCGACATCGAGCTGTACGGTGGACCCGTCGAGATGCTCATGGTCAGATTCGACGAGGCAATGAAACATCCCGAATGGCAGGCCGTCATCATCGCCGCTGTCTCCACCCTCATCGCCCTTGCCTGCTTTCTCGCCGCCCGCAATTTGTCAACCGCGCG
The DNA here is from genome assembly GCA_964487175.1 of uncultured Verrucomicrobiota bacterium. Taxonomy (GTDB): domain Bacteria; phylum Verrucomicrobiota; class Verrucomicrobiia; order Palsa-1439; family Palsa-1439; genus CAWFPN01. Next base: position 9,970 of record CAZAQZ010000016.1, read on the forward strand.
TTAAGGCGTGATCGCAAACCGATAGAACTGTTGCGGAGGCAGTGTGCCGGCGACATTGGTCAGCGCAAACGGTCCGCCGAGACTGTTGCTAACGCAGGCGCTCGTGACGTTCGACCAATTTCCCGAGGTCAGCGAATCCCGATACTGCAACTGATACGTCTCGCCTTCCACGGACGGGACACCGAAGATCAGGTTCGCTCCCGCTTGAAAGGCGTTGATCTGATTGGGAGGTGGGCTGAGTGGAACCAAAAGCTCAAACACGATACCATAGGGAAACGAAACGTTCGTACCTCCGCTGAATGTCGTCCCATAGAAATTCCCATCGACCCCTTGAACTAACTTCGACGGGATCGAGCCATCCGCGCCGCCCCCAAAAGTGTAGAGCTTGGTGAACGCCCCCGCCGCGCTGATTCTGTATACGGTGCCGGGACCCACCGCTACGTTATTGGAATTAATTGTCGTCCCGTAAAAATTGCCATCGCTGCCCAGCACTAACTCCGAGTCCGGGGCACTGCCGTTGGTCCCGCCAGTGAAGCTGTAAAGCGACGTGAACGTTCCTGCAGATGTAATCTTGAACACAGTGCCATTCGTGGTCGTACCACCAGTATGAGTCGTGCCGTAGAAAAGGCCGTCAGTACCCTGCACAAGTCCCGCCGTGGGTCCGGATCCATTCACGCCTCCGAATTGATACAGGGTTGTCAACGTGCCCGCAGAGGTCATCTTGAACACAGTGCCTTGGAGGTTCGTCCCTCCGGACGTCGTCGTTCCGTAAAACTCACCATCGCTGCCCTGGATCAGCCGCGCTTGGGGCTGACCGCCATCGGAGCCTCCGCCAAAACGATAGAGCGTAGTCAGCGTACCCGCTGAACTGATCTTGAACACCGTACCGCAGCCGCCGGCACAGTTCGTGTCCGTACCCCCGGCAAAAGTCGTCCCGTAAAAACCACCGTCGTTACCTTGCACAAGCCCCGCCATGGGTCGAGTGCCATTGGTTCCGCCAAATTGATACAGCGTGCTCAACGTGCCGGCTGACGTTACACTAAAAATCGTGCCATTAAAATTCGTCCCCCCAGCCTCGGTCGTTCCGTAGAAATTGCCATCACTACCCTGGGTCAGAACTCCAGGTAGAGGTTTGGGACCGCTGACCATGCTGAACGAATACAACGTGCTCAATGCGCCTGCAGAGCTAAACCTAAACATGGTGCCGAATCCGCCATTGGTACCCCCCGAATAGGTCGTGCCGTAAAATTTGCCGTCAGTGCCCTGTATCAGACCTGCAAACGGGTTGGCGCCGTCAGCGCCTCCAAAGTTGTAGAGGTTCGTAAGTGTGTCGGCCTTTGCAGCGCCACTTGTCATCGCGAGTGCTACTGCCACCAGGACAAGACGTAAGGTCTTCATATCTGAAACACCGGGATAGAGGCGGGGTGTCAACTCATTCCACTTCTCCAACAGAGACTGAAACACATCTTTGGAACAATGTCGAGTCATTTCCCCTGAGCTTGGGTGAGGGACAGCCAAACATCCGCAAGACGAACCATAGACTTTTGTCAGAAACGCGTCGCCAACTACCTGTTAGAATTGTCTTGCATTCCAGTAATCACCAGCCTACGATTTTTTCCTAGGAGTGGGAATAGGTCGCCTTCTCTTTCCTCAAGAGAATGAATGGTTTCTTGCACGCGCCGGTGAGCTCAGAAGATTTTGGCGTTATAACCAATGAGGAGAAACAAATGCTTATGAAAACCCGCATTAACCTTCTTGCGTTGACAATCTCCTTCTGCCTGGTTTTGATAGTGGTAGAAGCACATGCCCAATCGATCTGTGCCAGTGTTCCAGCCGCGTCGACAGGTGTGTCCTTTGGGACTGTTGTAGAGGGGCAGGTTTATTCGTACCAGGCATCAGGCTGCGTCGCCGTCAACGGCGCAGGCACGGCCTATGACGATCCCAATGGCACCGAGTCTCCCAACTCCAGTTGTTCGGGGCCATACCATAACTTCATCGCCGACGGCACCTTCCCCTGTCCGGGTCTTATCGCGCACCAATTGGTCGGCAAGCTCGATGGCACCTGCATCCCGCTGGGCACCAGCGGGACCTTTACGGCGCCTGCGACCGGCACACTAATGCTACTCTGCAACGACAACATCCTTGGCGACAACAGCGGCTCTTGGAGTGTCTGCCTCAGCAGCGCCCAGCCCACTCAAGTCGTCAATCAAGCTTGTATCACTGTTCCCGCAGCGGAGTCCAATGGCACGGATTTTGGCACCGTGATCGGCGGCCAGGCGTATTATTACGAAGCATCCGGCTCAGTCGGATATAACCTGGATGGATGCCAATCCGACCCCGATGGACAAGTCAGCGCCGGATGCTTTTCTGTCGTCGCCGACTCGTCCTTCCTGTGCCCCGGACTCGAGGCGTTCTCCCTTGTGGGAGAACTGAACGGTCAATGTTTGCAACTGGGAACCAGCGGCTCGTTCACGCCGGCCGCCTCGGGCGACTTGGTGTTGTTTATCAACGACGACGACTATTCCGACAACAGCGGCTTCTGGAACGTTTGCGTCACGCTTGCGCCCACGCAGGTAGTCAATGCGTCCTGCCTGACCGTTCCGGCAGCCAGTACTGGAGAGACTTTCGGCGACGTGGTGGCGGGGCAGACCTATACATACCAAGCGTCGGGCTGCGTCGCCGTCAACGGCGCAGGCACGGCCTATGACGATCCCAATGGCACCGAGTCTCCCAACTCCAGTTGTTCGGGGCCATACCATAACTTCATCGCCGACGGCACCTTCCCCTGTCCGGGTCTTATCGCGCACCAATTGGTCGGTGAGATCAACGGCACCTGCATCCCGCTGGGTAGCAGCGGGACCTTTACGCCAGCTGTGAGCGGCATGTTGGTGCTGCTCTGCAACGACAACATCCTTGGCGACAACAGCGGCTCCTGGAACGTCTGCATTACCCCTGGGCCTACGCAACAAGTCAATCAAGCCTGTTCGACCGTGCCGGCAGCCGCATCGGAAGGCGTGTTTGTCGGTAACGTGGTGTCGGGGCAGACGTATACGTACCAAGCGTCAGGCTGCGTCGCCGTCAACGGCGCAGGCACGGCCTATGACGATCCCAATGGGACCGAGTCTCCCAACCCCAGTTGTTCGGGACCATTCTCCAGCTTCCTGGCCGACGGCACCTTCCCCTGTCCGGGTCTTATCGCGCACCAATTGGTCGGTGAGATCAACGGCACCTGCATCCCGCTCGGTAGCAGCGGCAGCTTTACGGCTCCTGCCTCGGGTGGCTTGACGCTCTATTGCAACGACAACATCTTCGGCGACAACAGCGGATCCTGGAATGTCTGCTTTATCCCCCCACTTACTCAAACGGTCAGTGAAGTCTGCGCCAGCGTTCTGGCGGCTAATCCGAACGGCCAGTGTTTCGGTAGCGTCGTGGCGGGCCAGTCGTATACATACCAAGCGTCGGGCTGCGTCGCCGTCAACGGCGCAGGCACGGCCTATGACGATCCCAATGGCACCGAGTCTCCCAACTCCAGTTGTTCGGGGCCATACCATAACTTCATCGCCGACGGCACCTTCCCCTGTCCGGGTCTTATCGCGCACCAATTGGTCGGCGAGATCAACGGCACCTGCATCCCGCTGGGCAGCAGCGGCAGCTTCACAGCATCCGCGTCCGGCATGTTGGTTCTATATTGCAACGACAACATCTTCGGCGACAACAGCGGCTCTTGGAACGTATGCATTACGCCGTCTGGGTCGCAGCCAGCCTTGGCCTCAAGAATGTTGGCGCTGTCAGGGTTGCCCGAACTGACCGCGAGCGCGCAAACGCTGAGTCTTCGCAAATCTCAGGAGAATTCCTTGATCAACAAGCTCAAGGCTGCGCAGCGGGACCTCAATCACCACAAACAGAAAGCTGCGGTCGGGCAATTGCGCGCGTTTATTCGTCAAATAACGGCCCTCAAGAAAGTCGGGAAGCTTGAGCCTGCAACGGCAGATGCGTTGGTCCATAGCGCCACGAACTTGATCAAAACGTTGTAGCGTTGCGACGCAACGCTGCGGCACTTCGCGCCACTGATCGACCGGGCAGCCCAAGGCGTGCACCGCACATCACCTGCCACGTCACGGTGTGATCGCGAATCGATAGAAGCGTTGCGGAGGTAAAGCGCCGGTGACATTAGTCAGCACAAACGGTCCCCCGAGGCTGTTGCTGACGCAGGCACCTGTAACATTCGACCAATTGCCTGATGACAGCGAATCACGGGACTGCAACTGATACGTCTCGCCCTCGACGGATGAGATATCGAAGATGAGGTTCGTTCCCACCTAAAATGTATTGATCTGGTTCGCCGCAGGATTGAGTGCGACAAAGAGCTTGAACAGCGTGCCGTAGCCGGTTCCTCCCTCGTTGTCCACGCCGTAAAATTTGCCGTCGTATCCCTGGACAAGCCCGCCATAGGGAGCGTCCCCGTCCGTGGTGCCGTTCAAAAACCGCAGTGTCTTAAACGTGCCGTTCGTGCTGATGCGAAACACAGTGCCGCAGCCGCCGTTGCAAAGGGCGCTTCCCCCAATGCTCGTCGTGCCGTAAAACTGGCCGTCACTTCCCAACACAAGCGCCGACCATGGACCCGCGCCATCGTTGCCACCAAAGTTGTGCAGCGTGGTCAGCGAGCCTGATGAGGTGATTCGAAATACCGTCCCGCTGCCGAATGTCCCGCCCACAGCGGTTGTCCCATAAAAATTGCCGTCGTTGCCCTGAGTCAGACCGGCGCGCGGTGTAGCGCCGCCGCTGCCGCCCGTGAAGAAATAAAGATTCGTCACAACACCCGCCGTGCTCATCCTGAACACGCTGCCATTGCCGCTGGGCCCTGCCCCAGGCGACGTTCCGTAAAAATAACCGTCCGTGCTCAGGAGGATCGCCCTACCATTGGTCGTGTCGTCGAACGTGGCAAGCGGCGTCAAGTTGCCATTCGTGCTTATCTTGAACGCCGCGCCGTCAAAGTTCGCTGCGCCATCAATGGTGACCCCGTACAAGTACCCATCATTTCCCTGCACGATCGACGACGGGTGATCTCCGTCGGTGCCGCTGGTGAAAAACCAGAGATTCGTAAAGGCACCGCTTGAACTGACCCTGAAGATTGTCCCGTTTCCGAATCCTCCACCGGTCCCGCCATAGATCGCCACGCCATAAAAATAGCCGTCCCTTCCCTGAATCAACGGCGCTTGGGGCATGCTACCGTCCGTGCCGCTGAAATTGTGCAGGTTGGTGAATAGGCCCGACGGACTGATCTTGAACACGGTGCCGCATCCTCCAAAGGGAGGGCAATTCGTGCTGGTACCTCCCAGAGAAGTCGTCCCATAGAGATTGCCGTCGGCACCCTGAATCATCCCGACAAGCGGTTGGTTGCCATCGGTATTACTAAAGTTGTACAGGTTCGCGAATGTGATGGTTTGACCGCCCGCTACACCGAGTTGGACAGCCACGACCAGGAGGGAGATCGCACATGATTTCGGTAAGTTCATTGTACCGCCTCTCCAAGGCGAAGTGAACCAAACCGCCGCCCAAAAGTCGAGCCTATATCTTGGTTCCAAGCCTGGGATTCGCAAACGCGCCATTCTCATGGTCAGTAACGGAACACTCGCGTTTCGCGGCTGTATCTGTTATCAGATGGTGATGTAGCCACCATGATAACTGCAATCGCTGACAGGCTGCAGGAAGTGTCGTTGGGCGTTCTTGAAGGAATCATCCTCGCCTTCTATCTGGTCATTCGCCTTGTCGACCTGTCGTTCCTCGGCATCTACGAAGTCTGGGTCAGCTACATGTTCTGTATGTTGGTGGTTGTTCTATTGGTCGCGTCGCTGAAGATGTTTTCTCGGAACCGGCTTTTAGCTCTCATCGGTCTCGGCCTGTTCGCCATCATCGTCCTGCCGCTGTTGGTTCCTGCCTTCCTTTCATCACGGCGAAGATGAATTCAAGACCCATAATGCTCGCAATCATTACCGTCGCCCTGGTAGTCGCGGGACGTGACGGCAGGGGAGCCCAGGAAGGAACCAACAGAATTCTGCGAGGTGAGTCACGCATTCAGCAGGACGGCGCTCCGTCGCATTACATTCTTATCAGTCCGCGGAATTTCACGGAGACAAAGAGCTACCCTCTCTTCATCTTTCTGCACGGGCGCGGAACTTCGCCGAAATTCACGCTGGACAGAGACCATGATCTATGGACTCAACAGGACTATTACATCCTTCTTCCGCAAGCCCCGGACAATCTTGGTGACGGCTTTTCGTGGTACACGCTGGACGATGCAAACCAGTATGTTGCGGATCTGGAAAGAGACGAACGCATCATCAAACAAATGATCGCGGACGTGACCGCTGCGAATAGAATCGATTCCTCCAAGATTACACTGTCCGGTTTTTCTGCCGGTGGAAGACTTTGTTTCTACATCGGTTTTCGTAATCCGCGCCTTTTCACCGAAATCATCCCAGTCGCCGGGTACTACATCCCCGAGCTGCTTGATTCGCGCATCAACGATTTGGGAGGACTCAAGCTCAGCATTTTTCACGGAACACTCGACGACGTGAATTCCTTCGACGAGATGAAGAAATCCTATTACATGCTTCTACACAAAGGCGTCACTGTCACCATGACCACCTATGCCCTTGGTCATACGTACACACCGGAGCTTCTCAAGATCATCTTGGGCAAAGTGAAGTGATCGCTGTCGAGACTTGTTGCGTTTGGTCGCAGAGCCAGCAGAGAAGACAAAGATTCACGAGTCCATCGGGTAATTATCGAGGTGGATTCCGGCTTACTTCTTCTTCCCCTTGCCCATCACGCCCGCACGCGTCCGCAGGCGTAGCGCATTCAGGTGAATAAATCCTGTTGCATCAGTCTGGTTGTAGGCGCCTTTGTCTGCCTCCATCGTCGCGACGTAGGGGTTGTAGAGCGACACCGGGCTCTTGCGGCCGGCGGTGATGATGTTGCCTTTGTACAATTTCAATCGCACGGTGCCGGTGACGTTCTTCTGGCTCTCGGTCACCAGCGCTTGCAGGGCTTCGCGCTCGGGGCTGAACCAGAATCCGTAATACACCAATTCGCTGTATTTCGGGACCAATGAATCGCGCAGGTGCATGACCTCGCGGTCCATGGTCAATGTCTCGACTTGGCGATGACCGAAATTCAGGATGCTGCCGCCGGGTGTTTCGTACACGCCGCGGCTTTTCATGCCGACGAACCGGTTCTCCACCAAATCAACCCGGCCGATGCCGTGTTTGCCGCCGAGTTTGTTCAATGTGCGCAGGACATTGGCCGGTGACAGCTTCTTGCCGTTGACCGCCACACAAATGCCCGACTCGAAATCCAGTTCGACGTACTCAGGCTCGTTCGGCGCGTCCTCGGGCGACACGCTGAGTTTGAACATGTCCTTCGGTGGTTCAGCCCACGGGTCTTCGAGGATGCCGCTCTCGAAACTGATGTGCAGTAGGTTTCGGTCCATCGAATACGGCTTCTTCGCCGAGGCCTCGACCTGGATGCCGTTCTTCTTGCAGTACTCGATCATCTCGGTGCGGC
>CAZAQZ010000017.1:0-16998 GCA_964487175.1 uncultured Verrucomicrobiota bacterium
CTGCCGTGGTCGCCCAGCAGATGTCCCCAACCACCCGCACGGGCCGTGTGGCCAAGCGCGTTGCGGCCATACACGCAAGAGCCGGTGCCGCTGATGACAAGGATACCCCGCCCACGCAGCCCGAACGCCGCCGCGAAACCCGAATCGAGATCGCAGCCGACGATACACTGCGCCTTTGGGAATACATCCCCCACCAGTGTTCGCACGCGGCTTCGATCCCGGACAGTGCGGCAACCTGCAAGGCAAAGTGCGACTTTTGAAACCGGATATTTGAAGCGTCGCAGGCTGCGTAACACGGTTGTGATTTGGTGATCTGTGGATAATCTCAGGTTTAACGGTCCAAGCTCGACCCGCCTGAGAGGTCGTCCGTCGGGATCGGCGAAAAGCGCGACGGTGCGCGTGCCACCGCCTTCGATGCCAAGGTGAATGCCGATTACGTTGTGACGCGGGTCCCCACCCATCGGCGGGGAGATTAGCAGAATCAGCTACCAAGCGGCAAGTATACGCTGAACGTGGTGCCCTTGCCAGGGGTGCTCTGCACATCGATCAACCCGCCGTACTTGCCGACCAGTTCGCAGACGATGGCCAGACCGAGGCCCGTGCCCTGCGTCTTGGTGGTAAAGTACGGATCGAAAATCTTCTTGATGTCTTCGGGGGAAATTCCGCAACCGGTGTCCGCCACGGAGAGCTTCGCGAGCGGCAGTTGTGGATTGAAGGTCGGCGAACGAAAAGCGGTATTGGCCGGTGGCGTCGCGGCCTGTTCCGCCGAGAACGTCAGCGTTCCCTGGCCTTCCATGGCTTGCAGTGAGTTGACGCTCAGATTGATAAGAACCTGCAGGATCTCCGCCGGATGGACTTTGAGCTGCAGGTGTGGGTCACCGACCTCGCAAAGAATTTCTGCGCCCTGGTTGGACGGATGTGCCTTGACCAACGCCGCTGCGTCATCCAGAAGCTTGCTGGCCGGGACAATTTCTGTTTCGACCTGGGTCGATCGGGAAAAACTGAGGAACCGGCGCGCAATGTCCTTGCACCGATCGATCTCGCGTTGAATTGTCGCCAGACGTTGCTGGACGCTTTGGGCTGTTCCCTGGTCCAGATCGCCTAATGCAGCCAGGTCGCGACCGAGCAATTGGGCGTAACCTGCCACGATGGCCAGAGGGTTGTTAATCTCGTGGATCACGCCTGCGGACAGAAGGTTTGCCGTGACCGCTCGGTTGCTGCCAGCCAATTCGCGGGAGAGGTCCTCGTTGACCTTCTGCAGCGACTTCACGCTGTCCTCCATGGAAAGCTTCTGCTGGCGCCGGGTCAGGCATTTTTCAAGAAGTTCACGGACGAAAAACACGTCGAACGGTTTGTTCAAATAATCGGCAGCACCGTAACGGACGGCAGCGCGGGCTGTCTCGATCGTCTCGTAACCCGTAAGCATGATGCATTCGATGTTGGGATCGATTTCCTTCAACTCCCGCAACACCTCCACGCCTGACACGTCGGGCATTTTGATGTCGAGGATCGCGGCGTCCACGCGATTCTTGCGGGCATAATCGATTCCATCCCGTCCGCAGGTCGCGATGGCACACTGACAGCGGTCCTTGAACACGATGCGCAACGACTCGCGCGGACCCGCCTCGTCATCCACAATCAACAGGGTCGGTTTGTTCTTCCTGCCGGCGGGCGCGGCGGTTGTTGGTGCCGCCGGGGTTGCCGGCGTTGTTGTCAATGCATCGTAGATTCCCATGGTGTTCTTCTCCAGTTGTTAGAATTTCAAGGAAGAGGTGATCATCACGGCATGCGCATCGCTCTTCCATGTGCCCGCCTCGGTCGCACTGGTGCCGGGATTGGCAGGATCCTGCAGGAACCTCACGTTACGGTCCTGGGAAAGGCTGTATTGGTAGACGACATCAATGCTCATGCGCGTCTTCGTGTAACCAAGTCCCACACTGAATACGTGGCGATCCGAATCGGGCACGGTCGGCGAGAATGTGCTGCTCGGCACGGTGTCTGTGGAGAAAATATAGCCCGCCCGCACAGTCCAGTGGTCGTCCAATTCGTATTGCGCGCCAAATTCGTAAAACATGCTGTCCCGCCACTCAAAGGGGATGGTGGAACCGTCGAACAACGTGCCCGGGGCGTGAAGCACCAGGTCATGCAACACCCGCCAGTTGGTCCATTCGGCGTCCACTTCCAGCTTGAGCTTTTCCGTCGGACGGAATGCGTAGCCTCCTGCGGCTGACTGCGGGAACTGGATCTCCGTGCTGGCAGGCGCGGCCTGAGTGAACCCCACGTTGATCAAGCCGTTTCCTTCATATCGCACCGTAAACGGGCTGCGATAGACGAGGCCAATGGTGTGTTGGGGCGTGATCTTCCACATCAAACCCGCGGTTGCACCAACGGCGTCACCGTCTCCATTGAAATGGAAATGGCCATCGGGCCCGCCCGTGAACACATTCCGCTTCAGATCGGTGTCACTATAATAAATGTTCAACCCGAGGCCCAACGAAAGCTGGTCGTTGACCTGATACGCCACTGTCGGTTCCATGTTGAAGACTCTCAAGCTGGCTTCCGTGGTGATGTAGCGAAAGGGGCCATTGTCCCCAAGTTCCGCCTGGTTTCCGAAGGGGACATTAAAGCCGAAGGCAAATCGCCACGGGGAATTCGTCAGGCCGAAATCGGATGCGGCATAAAACTGTGGCAGCATCGCCATAGTGTTGTTTTCCGCATTGCCTCCGAAACCTGGTCCTGTCATACGGCTGTTGGGAAATGAAACGAAGGCACCCGAGGTGACTTCCGTGCCGTGCAGTTGTGTCAAACCCGCGGGGTTGTAATAGACCGCGGAAGCGTCATCTGCCTGTGCGACAAATGCCTCACCCTGTCCCGTCGCCCGCGCATCCTGGTCGGGGTCTCTGAATCCCAACGCCCAGACCGGCGCGCTTGCGAGCAGACTGATCGCGGCCACCGCTGCGACTGCGATGCAGCGAGTTGAGTTTGTCATGCTATTTCTCCTGACGATTCCACCAACACTCCGCTTCCAACCAAGGGTCAATCAACTATTTAGCAGTGATTGTGCCACTCCCGGGAGCGCACCCGGAAGGCAGGTGGCATCTGGGGCGTCTTTCGAGACTTGGTTGGAAGTGACAATTATGACCCGCGGTTCCGGACAAAAATGAACGTCCCACGCCCTATAGGATGTTATCCCGCCGCAGTCTCGTCGGGAGGATCATCGGGTATCTGGTTCGCCTCGGTGTCCGTAATCGCAATCCCGAGCTTGTCCATCTTGTATCGAAGCATGCGCCGCGTGATCTTCAATGCGCGCGCCGCTTCGGTCATCACGCCGTTGGTGCGTCGCAGCGCTTCCTCTATTGCTTTGCGCTCGATTTGTTCGGTCAGCTTGGGCAGATCAATGCTGCCATTGTCAAATTCAAGTTTCTCACCCATCTTCTCGCGTGACGCGGGGATGGACGCAAGCTGGGCGGAGGCAGCAGCCGTTGCTGTTTCGGCCTGTGAGATGACAAACGGAAGGTCTTTCACCTCGATCCTGTTTGCGTCGCACATGACTAACAGCCGCTCGATGGCATGCTCCAACTCGCGCACGTTGCCCGGCCATGGATAGTTCACCAGTACTTCCATCGCCTGCGGGCTGAACTGCGGGACTTCCCGATTCAAGTCCTTGGCGAATCGCTGGCTGAAATGCAGCACCAGTTGGGGAATGTCCTCTCGGCGTTCGCGAATGGAAGGCAGCACAATCGGCACCACGTTGATGCGGTAAAACAGGTCTTCGCGGAAGCCGCCCTTCTTGACTTCCTGCTCTAGGTTGCGATTCGTCGCGCACACCAGCCGGACGTTGATGCTGATCGTTTCCTGGCCGCCGACGCGGCGGATCTCGCGCTCCTGGATCGAACGCAACAGTTTGCTTTGCGTGCCCATGGGCATCTCGCCAATTTCATCGAGAAACAGCGTGCCACCAGTGGCGGCTTCAAACATGCCGATCCGGCGTTGTATCGCGCCCGTGAACGCTCCCTTCTCGTGTCCGAACAGCTCGCTCTCCAGCAATTCGCTGGGGATGGCCGCGCAGTGAACCGGGATAAACGGGCCGTCCTTGCGCACGCTGCTATAGTGGAGAGCGCGCGCGACAAGCTCCTTGCCGGTTCCTGTCTCACCCGCAATGAGCACGGTTGTTTCCGTGTCCATCAGGCGCTGGATCATGTTGTACACCTTCTGCATGGCCGGGCCGGCGCCGACGATGCTTTCGAACTTATAGGAGGTCTGTAACTCCGTGCGCAGGCGCCCGACTTCCTTCTCCAACGCTTTCTCTCTGAGCACACGTTCGACTACCAGACGGATTTCGTCCACATCAAATGGTTTGTTCAGGTAATCCGCCGCACCCATCTTCATCGCCTGCACGGCAGGTTTGGCTTCCGTGATCGCCGTCACCATCACAACGGGCATTGCCGGCTGCAATTGGAGGATCTTTGAGAGCACATCAAGACCGCTCATGTCGGGCATCTTCATGTCCAGCAGCACCACGTCAAATGGCCCTTCCGTGCGGACTGCTTCCAGGCCGCTGGCGCCATCGGTCTTCGACGACACGTCGTAGCGGTCCTTCAGGATAAATCGCAAGGATTCACGCGGACTCTCCTCGTCGTCAATGCAGAGTACTCTTGCTTTTGCCATCTGGTCATCTCCTCCTTGGCCATCGCGGGACTGCGGCGCGAATACGCGCCCAGCCCTTACGAGCGTTCCCCGCGCTCGCGATCGAACGTCTGTGGAACTCGATTCACCGTCCCTGCGTGCTCGCCCCCCTGTTCCGAGGCAATTGTCTCGCCTTCGGAATGACTAAGCAACGCATCATCCGGATGGGGCTGTGCCTTCACTGGCAACAGCATCACCACTGTCGTTCCCCGCCCCAGCAAACTGTCAATCTCCAACCGTCCGCTGTGCCGCTCCACTATCTTTTTCACAATCGTCAACCCGAGCCCGACACCCACATTGCGTGTTGTCACGAATGGATCGGCCACATGCGCCAGGCTTTCCAATGCGATTCCTTCGCCGGTGTCCTGCCACTCGATGCGTACGGCCCCGCCCTGCGGCAGTTTGCCGTCGGGAAAATCCGCCGGTTGCGCGTCCGTCGTGCCGATGGCAAATCGCCCGCCCGTCGGCATCGCCTGCAGCGCGTTGCGGATCACGTGCTCGAACGCCTGCATCAACCGGATCTTGTCTCCTTCCAACCGCGCGAGTTTGTGAGCAAATGTCTTCTTGACGGTCACCGTAGGCACGCCCTGGATTTCCTCGGATGCCTTTTCGCCGACGATGACGAGCTGCGAAACTTTCCTGCGCGCAAATTCCTGGCCCACGTTCCTCAAACAACTTTCAATGACGTCGGTCAACACGACTTCTTCGTGGACCAAGCCAAGTGGATGCGAGAAAAACGTCAGGTTGTTCACCAACACATCCACGCGGTTAACTTCGTTGACCACGACATTGCTGAATTGTTCGCGGAATTCCTTCTCGCTGTAGCGTTCCGGCAGCAATTGCGCGAAGATCTTGATCGACACGAGCGAGTTCTTCAATTCATGAGACAACCGCGCCGCCAGCCGCGTAAAGAACTCCCTGTCCGCCATCTCGCGTTCGTGTGTCATCTGCAACTTGCTTTGCGTAAGATCTTCAATCAGGGCCACCGCGACCAAATTACCTGTCCCGCTTTTCGCATCTGCGATCTCCGCCTGGAACCGCGTGGCACTGATGCTGAGGGGGCGATTGCTCTTCGGCAAAACGACTTCCCGGTTGCGAATGACATTTCCAGTCTGCAACGTCTCAAAGATCACGTCGGCCACACGGCTCGGCAGCTTGCCCAATTCCTCGCCCACCAGTTCCTGTCCCTGAAGATCGAACACCTCGCGGGCGTACTGGTTGACACTCAGAATGCGTCCGTCGTGGGCAGCAACGACAACACCGCTCTGGACGTGCGCCAGTACCTCGGTCATGAAGCGCTGCTGTCCGGCAACACGATCACGCAAATGGAGGGTGCGCGTCGCCTGAGCGAGTTGGGCCATCAGGTAATACACCAGTTCCAGCTCTTCATTGCTCAAGGCTTCGCCGGTGACTTTCCCACTGAACGTCAGCACACCGAGCAACTGATCGTCGTCGAACATCGGGACCGCCACCTCAGTGCCCAGTAATTCAAATTCGCGCGTGATTTCCTGGTCGTAATCGTAGGCCAGGAGATCGTGCAGTTGCGACCGACGCAGAATCCTCGCTTCGCGTGCCAGGAAACCACCGATGCCGGAATCGGCCGTCAACCGCAAGTGCTCCACAACGGTTTGCGCGACGCCTGCGCTGCGCGCCACAGTCAGTTGCGGACTTGAGGTCGTCAATTGCCCGGCAAACAAATCGGCCTGCAAGCGGCGCATGAACAGCGCCACCTTGCCCACCCCCAGCAACTCGCGCACAAGCCGCAAAAACTCCGACAGCAATTCCTCCTCGCTAACATGCTGGCCCAAAATGCGGGAAAGGTTCTTCAGCGCATCCCGGTAGCGATACGAATCGAACGAAGGAACGATGGTTGGCGACTGGATTTGCGGAACCATCGCACGGGGTTGCGGAACCGGCGTCTGGCGGTGCTGCGCGATCACCGCGTCGGCGCGCTTGAGTTTCGATTGCGTCTCCCGCAGTTCGAAAAACTGCCCGAGCGCCTGCTTCAATTGGTCGGTGGAATCCGTATCGGAAACGACCAACCATCCGCGTCCCGTCGGGTAAATCGATTGCTGCGCGGCAGTGGAGCGGACAACGATGGCCTGTCGCTCCTGCAGTTTTGCTGTGCTGAGGGACTCGATGGCCCAGCGTGTCGTTTCACCCAGCGACACAGCATCCAGGATCACCGCGTCCACGAGCCGCAGCCACGTCGAGAACAGCGCGTCGAATTTTTCACGCGTGGGATCGGGCGGCGCGGGAAGCAACACGAAATTGGTTTTCTCGCCGAGAATCTCTGTAAGCAGCCGTTGAGTCTCAGCGGAGTTGGTGAGTAACAGTGCCGTCTTCATGCGTCGGGAGCGTTCTTTGCGTGCTCGTCTTTGTAACGTTTCAAAATGATGGCGGTATTGCGCCCTCCAAAACTGAAAGAGTTGCTGGCTGCGATGTTCACGCGCCGGTGTCGCGCCTTGTTGGGAACGTAATCAAGGTCGCAGTCCGGGTCGGGGTATTCGTAATTGATCGTTGGGGGGACCATGCTGTCCCGCATCGCCAGGCAACAGGCGGCGATCTCCGTCGAGCCGCACGCGCCTTGCATATGGCCGAGTTGTGCCTTGATCGAGCTAATCGGCAAATTGTAGGCAGTGTCGCCGAACACTTTCTTCACCACCAACGTCTCGGCCTTGTCGCCAGCGGGAGTTGATGTGCCGTGCGCGTTGAGATAATCAATCTGCTCGGGGCGTACACCCGCCTTGGCCATGGCGAGATTCAAGGCACGCGCGGCTTGTTCGCCGCTGGGGTCGGGATGGCACATGTGATGGGCGTCACACGTCGAGGCCCACCCTAGCAGTTCGCCATATATCTTCGCGCCGCGGCGCTTGGCCCGCTCAAGTTCTTCAACCACCAGCACGCAGCCACCTTCGCCCATGACGAACCCGTCGCGCTTGCGGTCGAACGGGCGTGACGCTTTTTGCGGTTCCCCATTTCGATCGGACAACGCGTAGCTCGCGCCGAACGCGGCCACAATGATCGGATGAATCGGCGCATCCGCTCCGCCTGCAAACATGACGTCCACGTCTCCGTTGCCGATCATGTCCGCCGCGTGGGCCACGGCCGCCGTGGAACAATCGCACCCCGTTGAAATCGTTATGCTCGGTGCCTTCAGGCCCAGATGCAGCGAGACTTGCCCGCCGCCGGCGCCCGTGAAGATCGCGATGCCCATGTAGGGGCTGATCGCCTCGATCCCCTTTTCCTTATAAACGTCGTACTCCTGCGCGCCAAACAACAGGCCCGCGTAAGCCGTTCCCATGGAAACACCGATCCGGTTGCGGTCTTCCTTGTCGAGATTGAGTCCGGAGTCCTGCAAGGCAAGATAAGAGGCCGCCAGCGCAAAGTGAGCGAACCGATCCATCCGCTTGGCGTCCTTGCGCCCAAGCCACTCCTCGGGCTTGAAGTCCCTGACCTCACCTGCGATTTTCCAGTGGCATTCCGAATGGCTTAGAATCACCGAGCGGTCGACGCCTGAAACTCCTGCAACGAGTTTTCGCCAAAAAGTTTCAACGCCGATCCCCACGGGGCTGACGATCCCAATCCCAGTGATGACAACGCGTCTCTTTTGTATAGACTCCATGTACTTCCTGTTGTCCGTTGGACAAAAACGTACATCTGCAAACTGCACCTCGGCAGCTTGCCTTCAAACGAGGTTCCCCACTACTCTGCCACTATACAAAAGTGTCCGGCGTAGTAAAGACTTTAGTTACCCGATGTACAATTTTGTCCGTTAAGCCCAAATCCGCTCCCGCCTACGCAATAATTGACCTTGTAACAGCTCCGACTGCTTTTATCGTGGAGTCGTCATGCACAACGAAACATCACTTATCGCAACCATCGCGGTCAGCCTCGCTTTCGCCTTCGTCGGCGGGTTCATCGCCGTACGCCTTCGGCTGTCGCCGATCGTCGGGTATCTGGTGGCCGGCATCGCCGTCGGACCGTTCACGCCCGGATTCGTCGCCGATGTGCATCTCGCCCCGCAACTCGCCGAGATTGGTGTGATTCTGCTCATGTTCGGCGTGGGAATCCACTTCTCGATGCGCGACCTGTTGGCCGTGCGCTCGATCACATTGCCGGGTGCAATCGTGCAGATCATGGTGGCGACGGTGTTGTCGATCGGCGTCGCGCGGTTGTGGGGTTGGTCACTTGGGGCTGGATTGGTGTTCGGGCTATCATTGTCGGTCGCCAGTACCGTGGTCGTCCTGCGTACGCTGGAAACTTACGGCAACCTCAGTTCACCCGATGGCCGCATCGCCATCGGCTGGTTAATCGTCGAGGATTTGGTGATGGTCCTCGTTCTCGTGTTGTTGCCGGCGCTGGCCGCGCCCTTGGGAGGCCAACCTTCAACGAACGAAGTCGCCGCTGTGTCTGGTTTGTTGTGGATAACGCTCGGCATCACGCTGGTAAAGATCGCCGTATTCATCGCCTTGATGCTGTTCGTGGGCACGAAATTTTTCCCGTGGCTTCTCAAACAAGTGGAACGCACCGGCTGGCGCGAATTGTTCACCCTGGCCGTCGTCACTCTGGCACTCGGTGTCGCGTTCGGTTCCGCGAAGCTCTTCGGCGTCTCGTTCGCCCTCGGTGCATTCTTTGCAGGCGTGGTCCTGAACGAATCGGACGTGAGCCATCGCGCCGCAAGCAGTCTGCAGCCATTGCAGGATGCGTTTGGTGTGCTGTTTTTTGTCGCCGTGGGAATGCTGTTCGACCCCTCCATCCTCGTCCGCGAACCGCTTCAAGTGTTGACCGTGCTGGCAATCATCGTCGTCGGCAAATCATTGGCTGCGCTCGGAATTGTTCTCCTGCTGCGCCATCGAATGCCTACCGCGCTGACTGTTTCCGCCGCGCTGGCCCAAATCGGGGAGTTCTCTTTCATACTCGCCGGTCTCGGCGTCAACCTCGGCCTGCTCCCCGTCAATGGCCGCGACCTCATCCTCGCGGGAGCACTGCTCTCCATCAGCCTCAACCCCCTCGTCTTCCGCCTCGCCCTCAAACTCAAACCGGCTCAGACCAAGGCCAGACTGCTATTGTAAAAGCGGAATTTTCCGGGTAGCGTTCTTTTCGCCCCGCGACGAACTGTATGGCTGTCGAGTTCAAGGATTATTACGAGATTCTGGGCGTGCCGCGCACGGCAAGCCAGGACGAGATTCATCGCGCCTTCCGCAAGCTGGCGTTGAAGTATCATCCCGACGTTGCCAAGGACAAAACCAATGCCGAGGAACGGTTCAAGGAGATTAACGAAGCTAACGAAGTCCTGAGCGATCCCGGAAAGCGAAAGAAATACGACGCCCTGGGCGCGAATTGGAAGCAGGGGGAGGAATTCAGGCCACCGCCGAACTGGGGTGAACAGTTCGGCGGACAGCAGCCGTGGACTGAAGGCGATGAGGGCGGGTTTGAATATCAGTTCGGTGGAACCGGATTCAGCGACTTCTTTGAAAATATTTTTGGAATGCGCGGAGGGGGAGTTGGTTCTTCCCGTCGTGGCGGGTTTGACGGCGAAGAATTCTCCCAACGTGGACGCGACGTCGAGGCCGATATCATGGTCACGATGGAGGAAGCCCTGCGCGGATCCACCCGGGCAGTTTCATTAAGGAGATCTGTTCCCTGCGACAAGTGCGGTGGGACGGGCCGAGTCGATAAGAAGGTTTGTCCCCAGTGCGGCGGTCGACGCCAGATCGTGCGCACGGAAACCTACCAGGTGAGAATCCCCGCCGGCGTGTACGAGGGGCAACTCCTGCGGCTGAGCGGCCAGGGTGAGCGTGGCATGGGTGATGGGCAGTCGGGCGATCTATTTCTGAGGGTCCGTTTCGCGAAGCATCCCCTTTTTCGAAATGAAGAGGGTGATCTGTATTACGATTTGGAGGTTGCTCCGTGGGATGCTGTGCTGGGAACAATCATCTCGGTGCCGTTGCTGGACGGCCGGGCGAATCTGAAGATCCCACCCGGCTCGCGGAACGGGCAGCGGTTCCGTCTCCGGGGAAAGGGTCTCCCCCAACGCGGCGGTGGACGCGGCGACTTGTACGTCGTCCTGCACATCCAGGTTCCCGAACACGTGGGTGACGGCGAGCGTGCGCTGTGGGAACAACTCCGTCGTGAATCAAATTCCAATCGGAAAGGGTGACGTAATGAATGGATCGGGCCCGAAACAGGTAAGCATCATACGACTGCACATCCACGTCCCCGCCCATGAGGCGCTCTATGATTTGGAAACGCTCGCTCGCCTGGCAGGCGTGCACCCCGCCTTGGTTTCCGAATACGTCCATCTCGGGCTACTTGATCCTGTCGACGGCCGGGATGAGCAAGCGTGGCGGTTTGATGACACCTCCCTGCACGTTTTCCGCCAAATCCAGCGACTTCGCAGCGATCTCGGCGTCAACATCAACGGCGTGGCCGTCGTCCTGGAACTTCTGCGCCAGATCGATGAGCTTCACCAGGAACTTTCCCGTCACCGCGACGAATAATTGGAACTGGCGGCCCCAACTAGGTTTCGGCTGTCAACTCAATGGCAAATTCACTTGGAAGGTAGTGCCCTTGCCTTCGACGCTGGAGACGGTGATGATACCGCCGTGGTCACGGACGATCTTTTGGGAAATTGACAGACCGAGGCCGGTGCCTTCCTTCTTGGTGGTGAAGAACGGGTCGAACAGCCGGTTGCGAATCGCGGCGGGAATGCCGGGGCCATTGTCGGCGACTTCGATGATGCCGAATTTCTGGCTGCCGTTGCCGTCGGTAGTGCCGTCCGCGGCGCCCACACCGGTGGCAACGCGGATCTTGCCACGTTCGGGCAACGCATCGGCCGCGTTGTTGAGCAGATTGATCAATACCTGCAGGATTTGTTGCTTATCCACCTTGAGGATGGGTTGTTCGTGGAATTGCTTGGTAATCTCAATGTGTTTGGACTTCATGCGCGCCTGGACGAGCAAAATGGCTTCATCAACCAAATCATTGGCCGAGTGATCGGCGATGCTCACCTGCCCCGGGCGCGCAAACGCCAGCATGCTCTCGACGACCTTGGTGATGCGATCGACGTCCTTCAGCACGAGCTTGCTGAATTCGTCCTTGAACTCCGGGTCGTCCATTTTGTCGGGCATCAATTGCGCGAACGTGCGGATCGACGCGAGCGGATTGCGAATCTCGTGGGCCACACCCGCTGCGATGGTGCCCAATTCGATCAACTTGTTCTTGCGGAGAATCTGGTCCTCAAAACGGCGATACTTGACCGCCAAAGCCACCTAGGTGGCCATTGTCTCGAGCAGCCGGAGGTCGCTGACGAAAAACATTTCATTTCCCATCTTTTCTCCGAGCGCCATCAACCCCGTCAGCCGCTGGTCCAGGATCATCGGCACGCACACAGCGGCCTTCAACCTGTCCAGGTCGACCATCAACTCCATGGCTTCGGGGGGCGACAGGCTCCGCGCCATTTCATCGCGCACGAGGGTGTTCTTGCAGTGTTCCAGCCAGCGAATCACCGGCGCGTTTTCGGCGAGGTCCACCTGTTCCGCCTCCTCCGGGGTCACGCCGCTCTGGGCCTGGAGTTGATAATGACCGGAAAGCGGGTCGCGCATCAGGATCAACACACGGGAGAGTTGCATTTGCGTGTGCAGCGTCGTCGCCACCTTGGCCAGCACATCATCCACGCCCTGCATCAAGCTCAATTCCTTGACCAGCCCGCCGAGTTCGTCCTGATACCCGTAGCGTTTACCAAACATGCGTTCCTGCATCATGCGTTCGGCGCGCGGGAGAAACCGCGGCAACGCCACGGCCAGCCCGATGCCGATCACCACCACAAGCATGATCGTGAACGCGATCTGCTGCGGGTTCATAAATCCGGGGTCGATTCCCACCATGCCACCGATGAACAACAGGCTCGCGCCGACGACCACAACGAGCGTCACCGAATGCAGCAGCACGCGGGCAACGACGACGTTGAAGTCGGCCAGGCGAGTCTTGGCCATGACGTACGCGAGGAAACCCAGGTTGACGGGCAGGATCAGGAAGCCGAAGGGCGGGACGTTGATGTTATATTCCAGCGGCAGCATGATCGCAGTCGTCGTCAAAAACACGATGACCCATGCGGCAATGAAATACATGACCTGGGTACGTTTGTAGCCGACTTCCTGCCGGACGTGATGCGCGAGCACTAACGCGCCGAGCGCCTGCCACATGACAATGTGCAACCCCACCAATGGATAGAGAGCGCGGTGATAGCGGACGTAGTGAACCATGATGACGGAGGGCTTGATACCAGTGATCACCAGTCCCTTCCACAGCAGTACAACGTAGAGGACGCCCATCGCATAGGCCACGACGATCCACCAGAGATAGCGTCGTTGCCGCTCAATGAACGCGCACATGCTGTGGAACAGCATCGGGTTGATGAGCAAGGACGCGGTCAGTGTGACCTTCGCCCAGAGCAGCGAGTCGCTCCTGGTCATCGGTTGGAAATACTGGGCGAACCCGACGAGCCAGACGGATGTGCCCAGCATGGTCAGCCCCATCAACGGCCCGACGGCCTTAAAGCGATTCCGCCAGAACACCGCGACGGCCACGGACAAACTGACCGCGGCGTTGATCAGGACGAGATAGTAATAGGCTTGCGTCATGAGGGGCCGCGGTGGCTGCCACTATGCAACAGCGCCGACGGTTTCGGCACAAGTGCGCCCACGTCATGCTGGTAGGCGCGGTACCTGTCACCAAATTTCTCCACTAATGCCCGTTCCTCCCAACGCAACCGCACCAGCAGCAGCGGCACATAGGTCACCGCCGCGAACAGCAGCGTCCACCAGGCGTTCACCGTCAGCGGAATTGACAGCACTTCCAGCGTGATGGCCGCGTAGGCAGGATGACGAACGATGTTGTAGATGCCTTCGCGGACCAATTGGTGCTCGTTGCGGATCTCGACGTGCAAACTCCAAAACCTGCCCAGCGTCCGGATTGCCACGTTGCGAAGGATCAGCGATGCGGCAAACATGATCAGTCCGATGACTGTCCATACCGGAATCAGTGGTCGGCGAACGATGAAGTACTCGGCCAACGCGCCGATGAGAATCAGCGTATGAAGGGCGAAGAAAGCGTAAAACGACCAGCGCATCTGCTGTTGACCCGGCACCGTGGCGCGGCGCTTGAAGGTCTCCAGCAGTCGTTGCAGGCCGACGAGAGCAAGAAAAATTACCACTCCCCCCGTGGTGGCACTCATGGACTTCTCAACACCTCCTCCTTTGATCAAAACCGGAACCGGCCGGGAGCTTAACCCAGTTTCCCCTTGCATCAAAGTTCAAAATGCGCCTTATTTGGGCCGGCTCGACCATGGCATACGCCCGATTCCATGACAATGTCGTTCTGATCACCGGCGCTTCCAGCGGGATTGGGCGCGCCTTGGCCACAGCCTTCGCCAAACAAGGCTCCCACGTCGTCCTCGTGGCCCGGAATGAGGCCAAACTGGCTTCCCTTCAACAGGAACTGGCCCATTTTCACGGCGAACGCCTTATTGCCCCCGCCGACGTTCGCCGGCCCGAACAGGTCCAACGCGCCATTGACGCCGCGCTCCAGCGGTTTAGCCGCATCGACGTGCTGGTCAATAACGCCGGCATTGGGCATTGCGGTTCCGTCGAGCAAATGACGCTCGAGGAGTTCCGCGATGTGTTTGATACAAATTTCTTTGGTGCGTTCCTGTTTACGCGCGCCGTCGCCTCGCACATGATGCAGCGCCGAACCGGCACCATCATTCAAATCTCATCTCTGAATGGATTCTGCGCGGTGCCTCTGGGCAGCGCGTACTGCGCCAGCAAGTTCGCGCTCGAAGCCCTGTCACAGAGTGCGCGCCTTGAACTGCACAAGCACAACATCCACGTCCTCATCGTGCGCCCGGGCGTCACCGACACGGAGTTCTTCGACAACTCGAAGAATTTCCGCGAACAAAATCCGTTCCCGATCAGGAACTTGATGAGCGCTGAATCCGTGGCCGATGCCGTCATCCACGCCGCCTTTCGTCGTCAGCGCGATTTGGTGCTCACAACCGACGGCAAACTGTTGTGGTGGCTGAAGAAACTCTCGCCGGCCCTGGTGGACCGCATCCTCATGCGCTATGTCAAAGGACATCCCGCACCACAGGCGGCGACATGAACCGCGTGCTCGCCTGGATCCCTGTCCTCCTGTGGGCAGCGTTGATTTTTTGGTTCTCCGCGCAATCCGCGCCGCCGGACTTCGGGCCAAACCTCCCGAAAAAGCGTAAGATCGAGCACATGGCTGGTTATGCGGTGTTCGGATGCCTGATCCTACGTGCGTTGCGCAAGGCGCACGCGCTGCCGTTGCCAAAGGCCACCTGGTTGGCTATCCTGTTGGTGGCCGCGTATGCCGCGTCGGACGAATGGCACCAGACGTTCGTCCCGAACCGCACCGGCCAGGTTTCGGACGTTGTGATCGACACCGTGGGCGGCGGCATCGCCATCACAGGCTATTTCGGTTATGAATCGTGCAGAGGCCCAAAAACGAATCGCTGACCTTCGCGACCAGATCCACCGGCACGATTATCTTTACCACGTGCTGGACAAGCCGGAGATTTCCGACCGTGACTACGACCGGCTGTTCGCCGAACTGAAGCAGCTCGAGGAACAATTCCGCGACCTGGTCACACCTGATTCACCCACCCAGCGGGTCGGTGGCGAGCCACTGAAGCAATTCAAGCCCGTTCGGCACCTCCAGCCCATGCTGTCGCTGGACAACACCTACAACATCGGCGAGTTGCGTGAGTTCGACGCCCGCGTGCACAAGCTCGTCCCTGACGAAACGATTCAATATGTCCTGGAACCAAAAATCGACGGCGTGTCGATCAGCGTGCGCTATGAGAATGGCGTCTTCACCGTCGGATCGACGCGGGGCGACGGGGAGACTGGCGACGATATTTCCGCCAATCTCAAGACCATCCGCGCCATCCCGCTGCAGCTCGACACAAAAAGGCCGCCGGCGCTGCTCGAAGTTCGCGGCGAGGCGTATATGCCCGTCGAAGGGTTCAAGAAGCTCAACGCAGAACGCGAACGGGCCGGTGAGGAACTCTTCTTCAACCCGCGCAATACCGCCGCCGGTTCGCTCAAGCAACTCGACCCGCGCCTTGTCGCCAAACGGCCGCTGAGCGCCGTGTTCTACTCCATCGGCGCTACCGAAGGCATCCGTTTTGAGACACAGAAGGGCGTACTGGAAAAACTCAAGGAACTCGGGTTTCCGACCGCGAAGCACTGGTGGTTGTGCAAGGACATCGAGGAAGTCGTCGCGCGCGCAAAGGAGTTGGAAGAACTTGAATCCTCCCTGCCGTACCAAATCGATGGCGCTGTGGTGAAGGTGAACAATCTTATCCTCTGGCCGCGCCTGGGAATGACCGCCAAAGCACCGCGCTACGCGATCGCGTATAAATATTCGCACGACCAGGCGCGGACAAAGCTGAACGCGATCACCGTCCAAGTCGGCCGCACCGGCACGCTCACGCCCGTCGCTGAACTCGAACCCGTGTTCCTCGCCGGCTCGACCATTTCACGCGCCACGCTACACAATGAGGAGGAAATCAAACGCAAGGATATCCGCATCGGTGACACGGTTGTCATCGAAAAAGCAGGCCACGTGATTCCCGCCGTTGTTGGCGTGGTTAAGGAAAAGCGCACAGGCAAAGAGAAGGAGTTTGTCATGCCGAGGCGCTGCCCCGTCTGCGGTGGGCCGGTCAACCGCGACCCCGAATTCGTCGCCTGGCGCTGCGAAAACATCTCCTGTCCCGCGCAACTGAAACGGACCATCCAGCATTTTGCGTCACGCGGCGCAATGGACATCGAGGGCATGGGCGAAGTCTTGGCGAACCAACTGGTGGATAAGAAATTGGTGGGCGATGTCGCCGATTTGTACTCGCTCACAGTCGAGCAGGTGGCAGACCTGGAACGCATGGCGGAGAAATCCGCGTCCAACGTTGTCACCGCCATCGCCGAGAGCAGGAAGCGCGAGCTGTGGAGATTGATCAATGGACTAGGCATCCTGCACGTCGGCGAAGGTGGCGCGCAAAAGTTGGCCGATCATTTTCATGATCTCGACGCTTTGGCCGTCGCAAGCATCGAAACGCTTCAACATGCAGAAGACACTGGTCCGGTAATGGCAGCGAGCATTCATGATTTTTTCAGTAACCCGCGCAATCAGGCTGTTATCGAGAAACTGCGTAACGCCGGCGTGAAGATGAAGGAGAAGGCCGCACCCAAGCCCGTCGTCACGGGGCCATTCGCAGGCAAAACGGTGGTT
>CAZAQZ010000018.1:0-16859 GCA_964487175.1 uncultured Verrucomicrobiota bacterium
ACCGCGATTTGAAACCGCACAACGTCATGGTGGGCTGTGACGGTTCCATCCGGTTGCTGGATTTCGGCCTGGCCAAATCCAACGAGTATCGCCGTGTCACGTTTGGCGGCTGGTCGCCTGCGATGGGCACGCCGGATTACATGGCACCCGAACAGGTCAAGGGCAAACGCGGCGATGCGCGGACCGATATCTACGGCCTGGGGGCGATGTTATATGAGATGCTGACCGGCTCGACGCCGTTCGACGGCGATAATTCCCTGATCGCCATGAACGCCCGGGTGATCGGCGATCCGGAGCCGTTGCGGAAACTGAATCCGAGTCTTTCGCCTCAAGCCGAGGAGATCGTCCTGCACGCGATGGAACGTGATCCCGCCGATCGCTATGCCAGTGCGGCCGCGATGCAGGCGGATCTGGACAATTGTAATCAGGTGAACGTCACGGGCCGCTGCGATCATGTGAAGGAAGTGGCACGGTGGAAACGGATTCTCCGTCAGCACGCGGCAGTGATTTTTGCGTTCGCCACCCCGGTGGTGGTCCCGGCGGTTGTATTGTTGTGGTTCCTGTTACGACACCATAACCTGCACTGACCGCGACTTGTGATGCGCCGTCGCGTTCTCCTGTCTTCAGACGCAGCGTTTTCGGCTACTTCTGTCCACCAGCGTGATGTCCGTGTTCCGCGGGAGGGCGGGGTTCGAACATTGGATACAGCAACGGCACGATGAACAGGGTCAGCAAGGTGTCCGTGATCAGTCCGCCAATGATGACCACCGCGAAGGGTCGCGTGGTTTCCGCGCCGACGCCATGGGAAAGCGCCATGGGCAGCAGACCCAGCATCGCCATCATCGCGGTCATGACCATTGGTCGCACGCGGCTGACGGCGCCGTCGAAGACTGCCGCCATCAACCCGATGTTCTCCCGCCTCAATTCCCCGATGCGGGATACCAGGATCACGCTGTTTTGGATGGAAACGCCAAACAGTGCGACGAAACCCACCAGGGCCGCCACCGACAGGTTCAGGTGCGCCAGGGGCAGTGCCAGCAAGCCGCCTGCCGCCGAATAGGGGACGTTCAGGACGATCAACGAGGCTAATCGTGATGAATTGAACGTCACGAACAACAGGAAGAAAATCCCCAGCAACGACAAGGGCACGATGACGGCCAGACGTTTTTCGGCGCGTTGCTCGTTCTCAAACGATCCGGTCCATTCCAGCCGGTAGCCGGTGGGCAGATGCACGGCGGCATCCACTTTATGCTGCGCATCCGCCACCACGGACCCAAGGTCGCGGCCGCGCACGGAAAGCTTGATGGAGGTGCGCCGCTCGTTTCCCTCGCGTTCGATGCGCGCCAGGCCCGGACGAATGTCCACCGACGCCAGCCTGCCCAGCGTCACGCGTTCGCCATTGGAACCGAACACCGGGATGGCGCGGATGGACTCGACGTCAGCCACGGTTTGCGGGGCGAGCTTGACCACCAGATCGAACGTGCGTTCGCCTTCCAGCACCTGGGTCGCCGCCTGACCGCCCATCGCGGTGGCGATGATATTCTGCATGTCCTGGACCGACACGCCGTAACGGGCGATTGCCTGACGGTCCACTGTGATTTGGATCTGCGGTTGACCCAGGAGAAAGTCGGTCCCCACATCCTGTGCCCCCGGCACGGTCTTGATGATGTCCACGGCCTGATTGGCGTACTGCTGGAGCTTGTCAGGGTCCTGGCCGTAGAGTTTGATGGCCAGCTCGCTTTTGACGCCGGAGACGGCTTCATTGACGTTGTCTTCGATGTACTGGCTGAACTGGGTGTCGATGCCGGGGATTTCCTTGAGCTTGCGGGCCATCGCTTCGCAGAGCGCATCGCGGTCGTGGGCGGTGGTCCACTGCTCGCGCGGTTTCAACCCCACGCTGTATTCGGTGATGTCCCATCCATTCACATCCGTGCCATCGTCAGGACGGCCGATCTGGCTGACCACGTAACGGACTTCCGGAAATGAGGCCAGCCGTTGGCGGACGTTTTGGGTGATCTTGGCCGACTCCGAGGGTGAAATGGACTGGGGGGCGAACGTCCGCACCCACAGGTCGCCTTCGTCCAGTTTCGGCAGGAATTCCGTGCCCAACAGATAAAACGCGACGCCTCCCGCCGTGAGCAGCAACACGGCGCAGACATACACCAGCGCGCGCGACTTCATGGCGAACGTCAGCGCGGATCGATACACGCGCACCAGAACCACCACGAGCCGGGCTTCGTGCGCGGCGATTTTTCGCCGGACAGCGAAACTGGCCAGCGCGGGCACGACCACGATGGCGAAGATGGTGCCGACGATCAGGGCAAACGTCAGCGTCAACGCCATCGGTTTAAAAATCCTGCCCTCGACCCGTTGCAAGGTATAGAGCGGAATGAAGGCGGTGAGCAGAATGATCTTGGAAAACAGGATGGGTCGGCCCATTTGCGACGTCCCTTCGATGATGAGTCCGAAGAGCGAGTGGTGCTCGCCTCGTCTGTTTTCCATGATGCGCAGGATGTTTTCGATCACCACCACGGATGAATCGACGATGATGCCGAAGTCGATCGCCCCCATGGAAATCAGGTTGGCGGGAATGTTGCGCAGGTCCAGCAACAAGTACGCTCCCAACAGCGAGACCGGCACCGCCAGGGCCACCACCAGGGCGGAGCGCCAGTTGCCCAGGCCAAGGAACAGGATCAACACCAGCAGCACGAGACAAATGCCTTCGACCATGTTGTGGCGCACCGTGTGCAGTGTGCGCTCGACCAGGGCGGTCCGATCGTAATAGGTCACCAGCTTGACGCCCGCAGGCAGGTAATGGGCATTGATCTCCTCGACCATCGCTTCCACCCGCTTGCAGACATCCAGCGGGTTCTCGCCCTTGCGCATGACCACGATGTTTTCGGGAGCATCGTCGTCATCCCGGATCCCGCCCGGGTAACCGGCGACGCCCGTGTCCGTCCGGCCCACACGGCCCAGCCGGACTGCGTGGCCAATGACCACTTTCCCGACGTCCTTGATATAGACCGGCGTGCCGTTGCGGGTGTCGACGGCGATCATCCCGATGTCGTCCACGTTGCGCACAAATCCGAGGCCCCGCACCACGTAGAGTTCTGAACCGTGCTCGACGTAGGAACCGCCGGCGTTGCTGTTGCCCGCGGACAGGGCGTTGAATACCTGCTGCAGATTCAAGTTATAGGATCTCAATTTGACCGGGTCGACCAGCACTTGATATTGCTTGGTCAGGCCGCCGAAGGGATTGAGATCGACCACGCCCGGCACCGTGCGGAGTTTCTTTTCCACCACCCAATCTTCCAGCGCCCGAAGTTCTTCCGGCGGAAATCCCGGCGGTGCCCTCAAAGTGTAGCGGTAGATTTCGCCGACCGGCGTGGCGTCGGGCGAGAGACTGGCCTGAGCGCCTGTCGGCAAGGAGACCGTGTTGAGCAGTTGGCTGCCCAGGTTGCGCACGGTGGCGTTGTCGGCATCATCGTCAAACACCAGCGTGACCTGGGACAGGCCGAAGAGGGAAATCGAGCGCACCGACACGCGCTGGGGGATGCCGTTCATGGCGTCTTCGATGGGGATGGTGACCAGCCGTTCGACTTCCTCCGCCGCGTGGCCCGGGAACAGCGTGATGATCTGGAATGACACGTTGGTGACATCGGGATAGGCTTCCACCGGCAGGTGCAGATAAGCGTTCACTCCGGCGAGGGTGAAGACAAACAGGCACACCACCACAATCGCGCGATTGTGCAGGACCCAGGAGGTGAGCTTGCCGATCATGGTTCTTCAGTCAATGGATGGGCGGCCTCGATCAATTGGCGGGTTCAACCAACGCCTGCAACAGCAGCGCGCCTTCCGTCACCACCTTTTGACCCGGTGCCACGCCTGTGAAGACCGGCACTTTGCCGTCCTGTTCGACGCCGATCGTGACTTTTTCGCGCCGGTACTGTCCGGGAGTTTCCTCGATGAATAGATACGGTTCGTTGTCTTTCATAAAGATCGCCTTTGATGAAATTTCGACACCGGCCTGGGCGACAAAGCCCATGTCCTGCGCCACATCCACTGTGACATACATCTCCGCCTTGAGCAGTTTGTCCGGGTTCTGGACCACCCCGCGGACTTTGACTGTGCGGGTGGCGGGATCCATTTCGTCCCCGATGTTCGCCAGCGTGCCCTCAAACACCTTGTCCGCAAACGCCTGGCTATGGACGTGCAGGACCTGCCCCGTGTGCAGTGACGGCAGATCGGATTCCGCCACGTCCAGTTGCAGCCACAGAGCGGCGGGATCGCCGACGACAAACAGCGGCGCGAACAAATTCGGCGCGTTGGCCAGCATCATGTCGGCGCGGAGTTCCTGGCCGGGATTGATGTTTTTTTCCACCAGCACGCCGTTCACCGGCGCTCGCAACAGGTACAACTCATTGGTGTCCTCGTCGCTGCCTCCGTAATTGGCCAGACGCGCTTCGGCCCGGTCCCGCTCCGCTCGCGCAGCGGTCCAGGCTGCTTCGGCCGCTTCGACGTCTTTTTGCGCGGCGGCTCCATGCTCGAATAACGACTTGGTGCGCGAGTACGTCTTGTCCGCGGCCGCCAGGTTTCCCGCCGCCGTGCGCGCATCCGCCCGGGCCTGGCCGAAATCCGGCGAATCGATTTCCGCCAGCGGTGTGCCGGTGGAAACGGGCTGGCCGAGATCGGCCAGAATCCGCGTCACACGTCCGGCGACCGGGGTGAAGACACGGACGGTTGAATCATCGCTCCAGTAAAGTCTGCCCGACAGGTGCGTGATCGCCAGCGTGCGCGAATCGGCGGGCTGGACGACGATGGACTCCTTTTGGGGGGCGTTATCGGCGAAAATGACCGTCTCGCCCTTGACTGTTGGGTCGGGCGGTCCCTGGGGCTGCTGCTCCTGCTTGTGGCAGCCGAGCAAGCCGATGACGATCACCAGACCAAGCGCTTTCAATCCAGCGGTCGTGGTGTGGCGATTTCGCTTGTCCATCATACGCACTCCTTTGATCACTTCGCTTCACTCAATTCGGTTTCCGATAAAACGGCTTTCGCCGCGATCAGGTCGGCCACCGCACTGGCGGCATCGGATCGAGCCTGCGCGGCGGCCAGCCGGTTGGCGTTGTCAGAACGTTCCGCTTCCAGCAAATCCACCAACGCGGCGCCCCCGTGTTCGTAGGCGAAAGAAACCGCGTCGCGCACCTTGGCGGATTTGGGCAGAAGAATCTCGTGATAGCGGTTCAATCGTTGGAAAGCCTCGTCGTACTCGACCTGCGCGGTGGCGACATCCGACAACATCTGGGTCCTGGCCTTTCCGAGGGCGTCCTCGGATTGGTCCACGGCGGCTTGCGCCGCCTTGATGTTGCCCGTGTTCCGGTTCCAAAGCGGCAGGGGGAAGGACATGCCGATGCCGACCGTGTCCGCTTCGGGCGGCTGGCCGGGGTTGTGTTCGTATTGGACCAGGAACGTCGGGTCGGGAACCCGCTCGGCCCGTTGCAACCGGAGATTGGCCCGGGAGGCGTCGAGATCGGACTCAGCGGCGACGATGTCCGGCCGGGCCGCGCCGAATTTGGGAGCGGGTGTGGCGGGGACGACCGCGGCCATTTGATCGAGGCTGTCGGCGGACGCCCAACCGCCTCTCGGCTGCTGGACACCCATTAGAACTTCGACGGCGATCCGGGCCTGGACCGCGGCGGCCTCGGCGGATTTCTCCTGGAGATCGAACAGGTCGGCGTTCATTTCAATCTGCAGTTCGTCAGACTCGGAAACGTCCCCCGCCTTGAGTCGTTCCTTCCCGATGTCGGCTTCGTGGCGCAGCATGCGGGCCGATTCGGTCAACACCCGCACGTTCTCCTTGGCCAGCAACGCGGCCATGTAGGCTTTGGTGACACCCTGGTCCAGGGTGCGTTTCGCGTCAAAGAAGCGGGCACGCGCGCCCAACAAGCCGGCCTTGCCCGCCTGCTGGCGGTCACTGCGTTTCCCGCCGATCTCAATCAATTGATTGACGGCGAAAATCGTGTCGTAGGCGCGCTGCCACACGTCATTGCCCAGGCCGACGCCCGCGTGGTCGCCGATTCTGGCCGTTGTCCATGAAAGACCGGGATTGGGGAACTCCCTAACCACGATGAGTTGCGCGTCTGCCGCGTCGATGCCACTCTTGGCCGCCAGCAAGTCCCAGTTGTGCAGAAAGGCCGTGCGCTTCGCGTCCTGCAGCGTGAGAACAGTCACGCTGGAAGCAGCGTTCGTGTCTGCCCGCGCCCCCGATACCGGGATCAGCGCGAGAAGCAGTGCCACTCTACATGGCAGACGGAAACTGAAGCGACCTTTCACCGACAAACGGTAGGCCAGTTCTGGCGGGGTGTCTGTAAGGCCAGGCCGAAACTTCATGTAGGGCGAGACCCTACAGCCGCGATTGCCGTCTGCTCATTTCAGCTTTTGGGCCGATTTTCCTGCCAGCGAACGGCTTCGCGAAGCAGTTCGCGCTCGGTGCTGAGCTTCAACTTCTCTTTGATGCGGGCGCAGAACGCCTGGACCGTTTTCACGCTGATATGAAGCGACTCAGCGATGAGACGTGTTTCCTGCCCTTGTCCCAAAAGCTCGAACACTTCCAGTTCGCGGTCGCTGAGCAAGGCCACAGGTGACGCGCTGAGTTGCTGACCTTCTACCAATTTCTCCGCCAACGCGGCGGCGGCACGCTCGCTCATGTAGCGTTTGCCATCGAGGACAGCCCGAATCGCTTCCACGATTTTTTTGGTCGATTCCCGTTTCATGACGTACCCGCGGGCGCCGGCCCGAAACGCCCGCTCGGCGTA
The DNA here is from genome assembly GCA_964487175.1 of uncultured Verrucomicrobiota bacterium. Classification (GTDB taxonomy): domain Bacteria; phylum Verrucomicrobiota; class Verrucomicrobiia; order Palsa-1439; family Palsa-1439; genus CAWFPN01. The sequence continues at coordinate 6,813 of CAZAQZ010000018.1, forward strand.
AAGAAGTTCGTCGTGCATGGAGAGAACGACGACGGCCACCTCGGGACAGGTTTGTTTGAGGTCTTTGATCAACTCCAGTCCGGAACCGCTTTTCAGCGCGATGTCCACGACGGCCACTTCGGGTTTGGCGGTTGAGATCGCCTGCAGTGCCTGCGCCGCGTCCTCAGCTTCGCCACAAACAACGAGGTCGGGGCGCTGGTTGATCAGATTGGTGAGCCATTCCCGCACCAGCGGATGGTCGTCCACGATAAATATCTGCGCCTTTTGGGTCCTCATAACTGTCCTGGCAACGTGCAGGTGACCGAAGTGCCGCCTTCTGTCTGACACTGCACCGCAAATGATGCGCCGATCATTCCGGCGCGATGGTTCATGATGCGCAGCCCCATCCCGCTGCCTTTCGGCAACGGCTGAGGCAGCCCCACACCGTTGTCCTCCACGACCAACTTGACGACGCCGTTGTTGCCGGAAAGACGTATGACAATACGGGACGCTTTTGCGTGCTTGATCGCGTTGTTCACCGCTTCCTGTGCGATGCGGTACAAGTGCGTCGCGGCCGGTGAATCATGCATGAGCACAGGCTCTCCGCAGATGAAGTCGCAGCGAGTTTTCGACCGGTCTTCGGTGCTCGTTGCCAACTCGCGCAACGAATCCATGAGTCCTTCACCGGTCATCTCAATGGGGGCAAGCCCTCTCGATAATTGACGGGTCAGCTCGACCGCTTGCTCCACAAGCTGCACCAGGCTGTTTGCGTCGGTCGCTTCGGGCAACGATTTGGCCGCAAGCTTTTCCTGCAACACCTGACCGGCCATCGCCGTCGCCGTCAAATGCTGGCCGAGACTATCGTGGAAGTCGTGCCCGATCCGTTGGCGCTCGTGCTCGCTGATGTTGAGGATTTCCTTTTCCAAGCGCTCCCGCTCGGCAACTTCCTCGGTCAACGCGGCGGTGCGCTGCCGCACGCGGGCCTCCAGTTCATCGTGCAACGAGCGCAGGCTTCTCAGCAGCCAGACGACGACTAGGTAGGACACGAGCGAAATGACTGCGTTCCACACGGGCACGAACGAATTGGAATACTGGGCGCCCGCTTTGTAATCTCCGGCCAACGATACGACCACACTCAACGCCGATATCGCCACCGCAAAGCTGCGTCCCACAAACCACGCCGCGATGCTGACTGCCAGCAGGTAGAACACGGAAAACGAGATCTCAAAACCCGTGAGGTAATCAGCTGCCCCCACCACCAGCACGATGGTGATCGCCGCCAAGATAAACAATGGCCTGCCCCAAAACACTGTGCGCCATCGACTCAAGTGTTGCGCTTCCACAAAGTCAGCTTCCGTTAAACCAAACAGCTCTTGTGGTGAACTGCATTCCCAAAAATGGCAAATGGTAGTGAACGGTTGCGTGCGCGCTTACTTTTAGTTCGGTGGCTGATATAAACTTCCAATTGCGCAGAGACTTTGTGGCCGCTTTCAAAACCAAAGTTTGCGGGCCGCGACCCCGATCATAGATCAGTGACAAAGTCCGGATCTGCCGGTCAATAGACCGAATGACTGGATGAAGTTTGCGGGCAGAAGTGGCATACGCAAGGGCACTGGTGGTCCCAAAACAGCACACGCTCAAGAATAGCGTACCAATTATCCTGCGCATAGAAGCACGTCTCATATCTGCTTTAACCGTTCTTGGTTTGTGGACGTCTCTAGCAAAGTGCCTGGATGGTTGACAATTCACCCTGCCGAAACGATGACTGGACTTATAGACGAAATGAGAAACGCAAGCAAGGTTGGCTTGGAACGCCATCTATTCTGATCTTAGTAGCAACAACTGGGGCGTCACAAAGATTTTCTGGATCGCAACAAATACTGCGCACACAACAGGCTGATAACCAGCTTGTTCGGAAGGCGGACTCTTGTGCGTAGTTTTTGCAATTTGCCTGTCGACCAGAATCGTGCGAAACCCCGAGGCTGACAGGCGAAAGGCGTCTGCTGATCAATTCCCTCACTGCACGTCGCGGGGATCTTCGGGGAACGAGAGCAGGCCGTACTTCTTGAGCTTGTACTGAAGGGTGCGACGGCTGATGCCGAGGGCGCGGGCGGCGAGTTCACGATTGGCGGAGACATGGAGAAGCGTCTGGCGTATGAGTTCCTTTTCCACTGCGCCGATTGTCATGCCGGGGCATACGGTGAACTCGGATCGTGTGACGGCAACCTGACGGATTGGTTCCGGCAGGTCGGCGGGTTGCACCACCTTGTGATGGACGGTGATGATCATTCTCTCGATGACATTGCGCAATTCGCGGACATTGCCGGGCCAGCGGTAGCGCTGGCAAAGTTGAAGGGCGTCCGGTGACATCATTTTCGCGGCGCGCTTATGCTTGGCGGTGAAGTGAGCGAGAAACGCCTCGATGAGCAACGGGATATCCTCGACCCGCTCGCACAGCGGCGGCAACTGGATCGGCACAACGTGCAGTCGATAGAACAGGTCTTCGCGAAAGCGGCCGTCTTTGACGTGTTGTTCCAGGTTCTTGTTGGTGGCAGCGATGATGCGCACGTTGCAGTGGGTCAGGTCGCTGCTGCCCACCCGGCGGAACATGCCTTCCTCAATGACACGCAACAGGTCGCCTTGGCCCTTGGGCGGCATGTCTCCAACTTCGTCCAGGAACAGCGTGCCGTCCTCAGCCATCTGGAATCGGCCGGGGCGATCAGTGTACGCGCCGGTGAAGGCGCCCTTGACGTGGCCAAACAGTTCGGCTTCCAGCAATTGCTCGGGCAACGCGGCGCAATTGACGGAGATGAACGGTTTGTCGCGGCGCAGGCTTCTCTGATGGATGGCGCGGGCAACCAATTCCTTGCCGGTGCCGCTTTCCCCCTGGATGAGCACGGTCACGTCACTGGCGGCAACTTCTTCGACGAGATGGCCGATGGCGCGCATGGTTACAGTTGAGCCGAGGAGCGGGCTGGGTTCAGAACGCTTCTGCAGGCGCAGCCTCAGTTCCTTGTTCTCGGCGACCACCGCTTGATATTCCAGGGCCTTGCCAACAAGGGCGCGCAGTCGCCGCATATCCAGTGGTTTGGGCAGGTAATCGTACGCGCCCTGTTTCATGGCCTCGACCGCCGTGTTGACGGTGCCATACGCCGTCATCAGAATCACGATGGTGTCTGGGCTTTTCGCTTTGACGTGGGCCAGCAAATCTGTGCCGTTGGGGCCGGGGAGGCGGACATCGGAAATCACGAGATTGTAGAGCCGCTGCTCCAATTGTTCGATAGCCTTCTGGCCGTCGCTAGCAGTGGCAACCGGATAACCTTCACGCTGCAGCGCTTCTTGGACGCCCGCACACAAGCCAGGTTCGTCTTCCACAACAAGGATATGAATTCTGGATTTATCCATGCGACAACTGAGCTGGCAGATTAAGGATGAACGTTGCGCCCTTACCGGATGCGCTTTCCACGCGCAACGTGCCGCCGTGGGCATGGACGATCTGCTGTGTGATCCATAAGCCCAGACCGCTGCCGTCAGGTTTGGTGGTAAAATACGGCTCGAAAATCCGGTCCTGACTTTCAGGCGCGATCCCCTCGCCATCGTCGGCAAACTCCATCGTCACGCCGCCATCGCGCGCCGCGGTTCGAACGATGACGTGCCCGCCCTTCTTCGCGGCTTGGAGAGCATTGATGACCAGATTGATGAAGGCCTGGATCAGTTGATCGCCATCGGCCTCGACCTGAGGCAACGCCTCCCCCAATTCCACAGTCAGATGGATGCCCCGTTCCTCCACCTGGGGTCGCAACAACTCGCATGTATGGCTGATCAATTTGTTTACCGAGAGTGGGACAGGACTTAACGCCGGTGGTCCGGCCAATTGCAGAAACCGGGTGACCACATTTTCCAATCGATGCAGTTCGCCATGAATGATCTCAAATCGTTCTCCCGTCCGCCGCGCGAGGTCCGGGCCGCCAGCGGCCACGTCTTCTTCGAGCAACTGCACGTGGATGTCGAGCGAACTCAACGGATTGCGGAGTTCGTGGGCCAAGTGGGCTAGCAATCGGGTAAGCAATTCGCGCTTCTGCTCCTGCGTCAACCGCTGCAAATCCAGCGGCGGCACGGGATGTCCGATGGCCTTGGCGAGGATTCTTTCCACGAGCCCAATGGTAACATGGTTTGCTTGTCGGGCAAGCATGCGCAAAAGACTTGCACATGACGCCTCGAACCAGTGCAGGAATTGCACAAACTAGGTTGTACTCTCTTGACGAGCGGGTTACAAGACACAGCGGAATAGCTGTAACATCCTGATGATTAAGTTGATTGCGAGGCGGCTCAAAGCCCTGGCACCGCTATTGCTAAACGGGGATAGCCGTTGAAAAAGACGGTCATGGCATGCCCAATTTTATGATGCAAGAATTGACTCGAACTTCGGAAGAAACGGTGCGGCGATATCATCGCCCATCGAAGACATTTCCGGCCGTAAGCAGACTGGCCATCTCCCATGTTGGTGTATGACGATGACCTTGGGAGATTTTACAGCGCCTCATCTGGTGATTCCGCAACTCTCCAGCGTGGATCAGGCGGGCGCCATCAACGAATTGAGCCAGCGTTTGCACCAGGCGGGACGAATCGAGGATTCTTTGACTTTTTTCCAGGCGGTGCTGCAACGCGACTACCTCTCTTCGTCAGCCACTGAAGATGGCGTGGCATTTCCTCATGCACGCGCGCGGGGCATTGAACAGCTTTGTTTTGCGGCGGGATTTTCCAAGGTGGGGGTACGCTGGCGGGATGGTTCGCCCGTTCATGCAGTATTTCTGATGGCGGTGCCGCCGGCCGAAACGCAAATGTATCTCGTGTTGGTTTCGGCACTGGCCCGGCTATCACGAACGGCGCAGTTGATAAATCCCCTTATGGCCTGCTCGCAGACCGAGGAAGTTTTGCCTCTTCTGAGCGCTGTGGAACTCAGCGCGCCTGTTCACCGGGGAGAGCCTTTGGTCCAGAAAGACAGGGAAGACTAACTATGGAATTGCGTATTCGTGAAGTGGCGAAACTGTTCGCCGTGCCGGAAAAACGAATCTATGAGTGGATTAAGGAGAAAGGGCTGCCCGCACGCCAGATCAGCGGCCAGCACCGGTTCAACCGGGCTGAGTTGCTGGAATGGGCCACAGCACGTCAAGTCCAGCTCTCTGGTGACATCTTCAGTGACCACGAAGACGGTTCAGCGGGACCACTCAGCTTCGCCGACGCTCTACAGGCCGGGGGGATTTTCCACGAGGCCGGAGTTACCGACCGTGAATCGGCTTTGCGGGCGATCGTGAGGAACCTTCCCCTTCCTGACGACACGGATCGGGAGTTTCTCCTCGACATGTTCCTCGCGCGCGAGGCGCTGTCCTCCACCGGCGTCGGCGACGGCATCGCCATCCCGCACGTACGCAACCCGGTGGTGCTCCACGTCCCGAAAGCAATGATCAGCCTCTGGTTGCTCGCCGCACCCATCGAGTTTGGCGCAGTGGACGGCAAACCGGTGCACGCGTTGTTTTCGCTGATCAGCCCGACAGTGCGGACGCATCTGCACATGTTGTCGCGACTGGCGTTTGCGTTGCGCGATACCGGATTCAAGGCGGCGGTCACGCGCCGGTCGTCCCCGGAAGAAATTCTGAAGGAAGCGCGCCGCGTCGAAACCGGTCTCGCGAAACCCACCATCGTTGCCGGCAAGGAGGGGCAACGATGACGCTGTTACTCCTCGCCATCGCGATTCTTGCCGCCAGTGGTCTGGCGGCGATGGTCGCAGGCAATCACCCGCGCCTTGCGACGCTGCCGGGTGTTTCGCTGGCGTTGTACCAGCGCGATCGGAAGCGCGCGCTGGCCTACTCCAGCATCGAGAACGTCGGGCTGATTTTACTGGCGCTGGGCGTGGGCATGCTGGTGCTGGCCTTTGGGTGGGTGGTATTGCGAGGACGGCTGATCCCATGAGCGTCTGGCTCGTCATCCTGGGCATTGGTTGTCACGCAATGAGCGGCGTGCCGGGACTGTTCTGTAAACGCGACTCGGACGCGGGACAGAAGCTCGCCGTCGTGCTTGCCCTGATCGGTTCGGCCCTTGGCATGGCCGGCGCACTTGGATCTTTGTGGCGACCGCCGGTGGTAACCTCGGCCATCAAGATCGATGGGATCTCAGTGATTTTCTTGTTGCCGATTTTTCTGATCCCGACGCTGGGCAGCATTTATGGCCTGGGTTATTGGAAACAAACAGACCACCCGCACAACGGCCAGAAATTGCGTTTGTTTTACGGATTGGTCACAGCGGCGTTGGCGGGGGTGACGATCGCTGCCAACGCGATCCTGTTTCTCGTCGCATGGGAGATCATGGCGCTGAGCGCATTTTTTCTCATAACGACCGAGGACGAGGATCTGGCGGTGCGCGAAGCGGGATGGGTGTATCTGGTCGCCGCGCACATGGCCACTCTCTGTCTATTTGCTTTATTTGCTGTCATGAGGAGCGTGACGGGCTCGTTCGCGCTTATTGCGCTCCCCGTTGGCGTCCCGTCGGGCGTCGCTACAGCGATCTTTCTGCTGGCGGTGATCGGTTTTGGTTTCAAGGCGGGCATCATGCCATTGCACGTTTGGTTGCCGGGTGCGCATGGGCTGGCACCGAGTCACGTGTCCGCATTGATGTCCGGTGTGCTCATCAAAATCGGCGTCTACGGCCTGGTGCGCATCGGCTCGTTGTTACCGCATCCGCCACTTTGGTGGGGCGGGTTGCTCCTGGCCGTGGGAACAGTCTCCGGCATCCTGGGAGTGGTTTTTGCCCTTGGGCAGCACGATCTGAAACGGCTGCTGGCCTACCACAGCATCGAAAACATTGGCATCATCGTCATGGGGCTGGGGTTGGCGATGATGGGCCGCACGCTGCAACGCGCGGATTGGGTGGTGCTCGGATTGGCGGGCGCGCTGCTGCATGTCTGGAACCACGGATTGTTTAAGTCGCTGCTGTTCCTGAGTGCTGGCGCCGTGATTCATGCGACGCACACGCGCGATATTGATCAACTTGGCGGGCTGGCCAAGGCGATGCCGCGCACTGCGCTGTGCTTCGCGGTCGGTGCGGTGGCGATTTGCGGGTTGCCGCCGCTGAACGGGTTCGTCAGCGAGTTGCTAATTTATCTCGGCCTGTTCCGTTCGCTGGGCATCGGCAACGGAGCGTCATGGGCCGGGGCGGCGTTTGCCGCACCGGCGCTGGCACTGATTGGCGCGCTGGCTCTGGCCTGTTTCGTGAAGGCATTTGGCGCAGTGTTCCTCGGCGCGGCTCGATCCGAGCACGCGCATCACGCGCACGAAGCCGCGTCGAACATGACGGGACCGATGCTGGTGTTGGTGAGTTGCTGTTTGTTCATCGGGTTGGCCCCGCTGCTGGTGGCCCCGGTGCTGATGCAAGGAATCTGCGTGTGGGCGCCAGAACTGGCGGTCGGCGGGCAAGCACTGGTAACACTTGCACCGCTGGGATGGATCAGCGTGGCTGGGTTGGGGCTGGTAGGGTTGGTAGTACTCGCAGGCGTTGTCCTGACCGCACGGGTGCGTCACTCCGGGGCGGCGTCGAGCGGGACGTGGGACTGCGGGTACGCCGCACCGGGGCCGAGGATGCAATACACGTCGTCGTCGTTTGCGCAAATGCTGGTTGGTTTTTTTGCATGGGTGCTTCGACCAAGCGTGCACGCACCTAGCGAGCAGGCATTATTCCCGGGTGCGACGCGATTTCGGAGTCACGTGCCGGACATTGTGCTGGATGGCGTGCTACGCCCGAGTTTCCGATTCGGCACGAAAGTCACGTCGTATTTCCGGGTCCTCCAGGCGGGAAACATTCATGCATATTTGTTCTACATCGTGGCCTTCCTGATTCTGCTGCTGTTGTGGCGGTGAACGAAATTATGAATCACATCATTATTCATATTGTTCTGTTGCTGGGACTGCCACCGCTGTTGCTCGGCGTCATTGGCAAAACCAAGGCGTTGTTTGCCGGACGCGTCGGCCCGCCGCTGCTGCAACCATACTACGATTTGGCCAAGCTGTTTCAAAAAGGTTCGGTGTTCAGCACGACCACGACGTGGGTGTTTCGCGCCGGGCCAGTGGTTGGGTTGGCGACGGCGCTGTTGGCGGGATTGCTTGTGCCGTTCGGCAGTCACAGTGCGCCGATATCCTTCAGTGGCGATCTGATCCTGTTTGCCTACTTGTTCGGGCTGGGAAGGTTTTTTACAGCATCGGCGGCACTGGATACAGGATCGGCGTTCGAAGGAATGGGTGCGGCGCGGGAGGTGACGTTCTCGTGTCTGGCGGAGCCGGCATTGTTCTTCGGGTTCTTAGTGCTGGCCAAACTGTCGGGGTCACTCTCGTTGACGACCATGCTCGATGGGCCGTTTCCCAGCGGCTGGGGTGTGGCGGGCGCTTCGCTCGTGCTGGTGGCGGCAAGCCTGTTCATCGTGCTTCTGGTCGAGAACTCACGCATTCCCTTTGACGACCCCAACACGCATCTGGAGCTGACGATGATTCACGAAGTGATGGTGCTCGATCATAGCGGACCCGCGTTTGGGATGATTCTCTACGGTGCGGCAATGAAACTGTTCGTGATGAGCGCGCTGTTGCTGCGCATCGTCGCGCCGTTGGAGTCCGGAAACGCATGGACGGACTGGGGCATCTTCGTCGCTGGAATGTTGGTGCTGGCAGTCTTGATCGGCGTGGTCGAATCGGTGATGGCGCGATTCCGGCTGGTGTTCGTGCCCACGTTTCTCGTGGCGGCCTGCCTGCTGTCGGCGTTCGGCATTGTCCTTTTGTTGAGGTGATCCAATGAAATTACTCGATCCAATCCTGGTGGCGGTCCTGTTGCTGAATTTTGTAGCGCTGGGGGCAAGTCAGCTGCGCACGGTGATCCACGCTGTGGCGCTGCAAGGTGTGTTGCTGGGCGTAACGATCGTCGTAGCTCACAGCACGGTGACGGTCTGGGTGATTCTGATGGCCGGCGCGGTGATTGCCTTGAAGGGCGTGGTGATCCCCCGCATGCTCTTTCATGCGATCCGGGAAGTGGCGATTCGCCGCGAGGTTGAACCAATCATCGGATTCATCGCCTCACTGCTTCTGGGCGGAATGGGCACAGCATTGGCTGTCCTGTTCTCCAAGACGTTGCCGATTGCCCGTGAGCATATCGGGTCATTGATTGTGCCGGCAGCGTTGTCCACGGTGTTGACCGGATTCTTGATCTTAACGACGCGGGCGAAGGCGATTTCGCAGGTGGTCGGCTATCTCGTACTGGAGAACGGCATCTTCATCTTTGGCCTGCTGCTGGTGGAGGCCATGCCGTTTCTGGTGGAGATCGGGGTGTTACTAGACTTGTTCGTCGCCATCTTTGTGATGGGGATCATTATCTACCAGATCAGTCAGGAGTTTTCGACGGTCAGCACCCGCAAACTCTCTGCGTTGAAGGAGTAACGCATGGCCTGGCTATTGATACTTGTTCCATTATTGTTCAGTGCTGCGGCTGCAGCGGCACCGTCGAACCGTTGGCGCCCGTGGCTGGTACCGCTGGGCGGACTGGCGCACCTCGTCCTCGTAATGTTGGCGTTGTCGGTTGATCCGGTGACTGCATTCCGGGGCTGGCTCGTGCTGGACGCGCTGGGCAAGCTCGTGCTTGGGTTTGTCAGCGTGCTGTTTTTTCTCTGCTCGCTTTATGCGCCCGGCTATTTGGCGCTCAGGTCGGACCGGCCAAACCGCGTTTTTTGTGCCTGCCTGCTGGCGATGTTGGCGATGATGACACTGGTCGTGCTCTCGCACCATCTCGGGTTGATGTGGGTCGCGATGGAGGCCACCACGCTGGCGACCGCCCCACTATTGTTCTTCAACAACAATCCGCGCTCGCTGGAAGCCACTTGGAAATATCTGCTGATTGGTTCAGTGGGAATCGCCCTCGCGCTGCTCGGATCCTTCTTCCTCGGCTATTCCTCCCTGCACGAGGGGCTGAAGTCGACGCTGTTGTTCGACGATCTCGTGACGTTGGCGCCGCAGCTTTCACGTCCTTGGCTCCACGCAG
>CAZAQZ010000019.1:0-10262 GCA_964487175.1 uncultured Verrucomicrobiota bacterium
TCAACGCGCTCGGGTCGACAACCACCATTGATTTCTACCGGCACGTGCTCAAACGGGAAGCGACCGACGCGCACTATGTGACCGCTTCGAAGTGGTTCACGTTCTTCTGGGGCCTCATCGCACTCGCCTTTGCTCTTTTCGCGAATCTGGTGGAGAATCTGATCCAGGCCGTCAACATTGTGGGCTCCGTCTTTTATGGCGTGGTGCTGGCGTTATTTCTGGTGGCTTTTTTTCTACAGCGGGTGGGCGGCACCGCGGTTTTTTGGGCGGCGCTGGCGGCCCAGGCGCTCGTTTTCATCCTCTATTTTTCCCTCAACATCAGCTATCTCTGGTACAACCTTATCGGCTGCGCCGCCTGCGTGTTGTTCAGTCTGCTCATCCAAACCGCACTCGGCCCCACCGTCAGGCCTGCCAAGGCGTTGTCCACCCCATGACCGGCGCCCCTGTCATCTGCTTCGGCCAGCAACCGTGCGGGTTTTTCCCGAAGCGATTCCTCGTTGCAAAAATTCAGACTGCCCGTCGACTGCAAGCCGAGATCGGCGGCAAGATTGTGTTCTTCTACCATGACAGCGACCACGACCCGCGCGAAACGAAGACCATCCTGCGGCATCGCAAAACCGGCGAGCTGGCGGCGCTGAACTTCACCTTCGAGAACAAGCTCCAACGAAAATTCTCGCCGCTCTACTGCAAACGCATTCCTGCCGATTGGCACGCAAGGACCACGCTCCAATTGCCCAATTATATCGAGCGCCGGTGCATCGAGGTCTTCCAGGAGATTTCCGCGAGGAGCGTGGCTGACTTTTGTCTGGAGATGTATCGCCACATGGGCTTGCTCGACGGGACTTCCGTGGCGCGTTCAAGCGACCCTTCGTTCCGTCGCGCGGCGTGCGATGTCGAAGACTTCTTTGTCGATGTCCCGCACGACGGCGAAATCGTGCGCGCCCGCTACATCAACGGCACTCTGAAGCTACACGAGGGCGGAAACCGCTACGTGGCTCTGTCGGCCACGGCTTTCACCAAAGAGCAAATCAGCCCGGCGCGCGATACGCGGCTCCGTTGGATGCAGTCCGTCCTGCACTGCACGCATTACGTCGTGGGTGCCAGCGAGCAGGCCTACCTGCACAGGGAAGAAGCGCCCGAGATTACCTGCGTAAACCGTGATATAATTGAGCGTTCCGATGAAGCCTACACTGAAATCCCTTCCTAAACCCGCGCCACTGCTGGCCTTTGGCGCTCATCCCGATGACATCGAGTTCGGGTGCGGCGGCGTTGTCGCGCGTGAGATCCGCACCGGCCGCGAGACGCATTTTGTTGTCTGCTCGCGCGGCGAAGCAGCCACCCATGGCACGCCCGCGCTACGTGTCGCCGAGGCGAAAAAATCCGCTGCACTCCTTGGTGCGACGGTGGAGTTTATCGAACTCGACGGCGATGCCCACCTTGAGGTCCGCGTTGCTCACGCCATTCACCTGGCCAGGATTCTCCGGCGCGTACGACCGGGCATTGTGCTCGCTCCAAGCCCGGTGGATAATCAGCACCCCGATCATGCGCGGCTCGGACAATTGGTGCGGGACGCGGCGCGGCTCGCTCGTTACGGCGGCTTGAAGGAATTGCGCACCTCGCCCCCGCATGCGATCGACCAACTGTTTTTCTACTCGGTAACACCTGAAGCCGAGCCCTGCGGTGCCACGCCGGTTCTCATCGATATCTCGGCGCCGGAAGTCGTCGCCGCGTGGACCGCCGCGATGGAAGTGCATGCGTCGCAGGCGCGAACCCGCAGCTACGTCGAGTTACAACTCACCCGCGCGCGTTTGTGGGGACTACGAGCTGGCATTGGTCATGCCATGGCCCTTTTCCCGAACGATCCGCTCGTCCTCGATTCGCTCGCGCAGGTGGGTCGCGGTGCTCGCCAATTTTGAGTTACCATGTCGACCAGCGGCTCACTGAAGATCGGCATCACCTGTTATCCCTCCGTGGGAGGGAGCGGTATCCTCGCCAGCGCATTGGGCGAGGAGTTGGCGCGCTGCGGACACGAGGTGCATTTCATCAGCTACGAGCGTCCGTTCCGTTTACCGATGGACGCGCCACGCATTCATTTCCACCCGGTGATCATCAACGATTACGATCTGTTCAAGTATCCTGATTACACGCTGCCGCTCTCCGTCAAGATGGCGGAGGTAAGCCGCGACCACCGGTTGGATGTACTCCATGTTCACTACGCCGTGCCCCACGCAACCGCGGCCATTCTCGCGCGGTCCATGCTTCCGGCAGAACAACAGCCACGAGTCGTCACGACGCTTCACGGCACGGACACCACGTTGCTGGGCCGTGATCCGGGTTACGGACCGGCGATCCGCCACGCTCTCGTCTGCTCGGATGCCGTCACAACGGTGTCTGCTTTTCTACAAGAGGAGACCCAGCGGCTGCTTGCGGTGGACCGGCCGATCGATGTTATTCACAATTTCTTCGCGCCTCGCTCGCCACGGCGCACGCGTGAAGAGGTGCGGCGCGACCTGGGCGTGCACAATGAAGTGGTCCTGCTTCATTCATCCAATCTTCGTCCGTTGAAACGCGTCGATTTATTGCTCGAAACCGTCGCGCGCATACGCCCCCGCACAGCGTTCAAACTCGTTATTCTCGCAGGCGGGGATTTCACGCCATTCGCCGCCGATGTGCGTCGGTTGGGCCTTGAGGATCGGGTGATCGTCTACGAAAAAGTCAATGAAATCGAAGATTATCTGCAGGCAGCCGACCTCGGATTGTTCACATCGGAATCGGAGAGCTTTTGCTTGAGTATTCTCGAGGCGATGTGTTTTGCCTGTCCCAGCGTCGCTCGACGCGTAGGCGGCATTCCGGAGGTGGTCGATGACGGCGTAACTGGACTGCTGGTGGCTTCGGGAGACGCCGATGTCCTTGCCCGGGCAGTCGAGAGTCTGATCGAAGACCCAGTCCGCCGTTTCGCTCTGGGTCGCGCGGCACAACACCGTGCCCGCAAGCTCTTTTCCCCGGAGGCCATCGTGCCCCGCTACGAAGCGCTGTATCGCCGCGTATGCGCGCAGGATCGAAAATCGGACTGACTCTGCGCATATTCCGCCTATTGACTGGACCGAATTCGCATACGTATTTGACGGTGACGTGACCTCGCTTTTTCGAGCCGCTTGAGGTGTTAGTCTGGGGTCGGGTGAAGGGCCCAGAATGAAAGGTCCCGCCCCTCCCGCTACTACCGCGTGCGGCTGGTGCCGTAGCGGGCTGGTTTGCTGCCTTCAATCTGCTTGGTGACCCACGGAACCTCCAAGCACCCACTAGCAAACATCCACCAGCCCTAAGCGGCCCCCGCCCATCCGCGGAACGCCTACGAGCATATGAAAAACTTCTACCTATCGCCAGTCGTCGCTCGATCAACCACCCAATTTGTTTGCACTCTGTTTGCACGAAGAAAGGTGGCTGCAGGAAGAATGACTCAGAATCGACATAACTATTTGATCTTGAGGCAGATTAAAGTGGCGCCCCCGGCGTGAGTCGAACACGCGACCAACGGTTTAGGAAACCGCTGCTCTGTCCATCTGAGCTACGGGGGCGCGCAAACGACTCTGCCCGTTCCCCTTGAAATCGTCAACACCCGCGTCAAACCCAAAGTTGTAGGTCAGGTCTGCCAGAGAAAGGCGTCGTCCTGGGTCGACGGCTCGGAATCCAGCGTGTTGACAGAGTGCGTTTCAAGGTCCTTCACCTCAACGACCGCCAGCGGCAGGGCGACGCCTCCCACTGCTGGTTCTCTGGATGGTCGTTTGGGTGGCTGCGGTAGTTCACGCTGGCTTGAGCTGAGCATCACGATCGGCGACATCGACTCATTGGAGGATTTGCTGCCTTCCAACTGTCCCTTGAGGATGTCGAGCAAACGGGTAACCGGGCCACTGGGATTGCGCCGCCTGTTTTCCAGGTGCTTGACCTGCTTGACAGTGACGCGAAGCCATTCCGCCAGCTGTTTCTGCGTGAATCCGGCAGCGTGTCGCAAGTCGAGAATAGATTGCGCACTCCAGTCCATTGGGTAACTCAGTTCCTCCTTGTTTCTCCAAATAACAGACTCTTCGGCACAATTCAACCACGAAAAGGCAACGAAGAATCATTGGCGCTTTTGAGCGAGGTGGCTTAGATTGAGGTTAGGAAGCGCAGCAAGGAGATCGATATGGATATTCTCATTCAGGCGGACGGCGTGACTATGACGGAAGCCCTCAAGGCCGCGGTGGAAGAGAAGATCGGTCGTGTCGAGCAATATGCACCTAGGGCTGTCCGGGCCCGCGTCCGACTTCGACGCGCCAGCGCCCACCCGTCCCAATCGCAATACGTGGTTCGCGTGCTGGTCGAACTGCCCGGACGCGATCTCAGTGCCGAGGAGATTGGTCCCGAGCCGCTGTTGGCGCTGGACATCGTTGCTGGAAAAATCGAGCGCCGCCTGCGCAAGCGCAAGACGGAGCGACTCGCCAGTCGCAACGGTCGCAACCACCGCCCCAAAGAAAAATCCTAACGGCTCGGCGAGCTTATTCAGCGATTACTTCGAGAGCCCAGGCCAGGCCTTCGGTCACAAGGGTCATAAAATCCAAGTCCAGTGTCTCGATGGTATCCGTGTCCTCGTGATAGTGCGGATTGCGGAACCATGATGTATCAGTGATCATCAGGGCCGGAAAGCCGTTGTCCCAAAATGGGGAATGATCGGATAATCGCGACGGCGGCACCATCTCCCCATTTTGCGGTACCACAAGAGATTCGATCGGCAATCCATTTACTGTCTTCATTGCCAGGACAAATCCCTTCAACAATGAACGCGACTGTTCATTACCGACCACGCCGATAAAATTACCGACATGCGGATACAAATGCTCCAAGCCGGGCGGCAATTGCTGTGAATTGGGCCCGTCATTCTTGTAGCCAAGCATTTCGAGGGATACCATCCCTTCGACGGGCGTGCGCCGCTTCGCCAATGCGGCAGCATAGTGGGCGCTGCCAACGATGCCCTCCTCTTCCAAAGTGAAGGCGACAAACTGAATCCGCACACGTGGTGATGGTCGCACCGCCAGTTTCTCGTGGAACACACGGGCGATCTCCAGCAGCGCAGCCACACCGCTCGCATTGTCGTCGGCACCCGGACTGCCGTGGACGCTGTCGTAATGCGCACCAACGATAAACAGCGGTACATTCGGCGGTGATGCCGTGACCTCGGCAATTATGTTCGGGTAATCCCGGCCCTGCAGGTGCACGTTGTCGATACTTGTCTGATAACCGAACGATCGGAATTGATGGGTGATGTAGTCGGCTGCCTTGCAAAGACTTTCCTGACTGGTGACGGCATTGCGCTCACCAACCAGGTTCTGCAAGTGTGCAAGGAGGCTCTCTTTTTTGATCGGAGCGACCACGGCGTTATGGTAAATTCCATGCGTGGTCATTCGCAATGTGATTCTGGATTGGTCGGGGACGCTGGTGGATGATTTGATGCCGGTGTTGAAGACGACAAACCATGTGTTGGAGTCGTGCGGGCGCGCTCCCATGACGCTGGAGGAGTTTCGGGCCGAGTTTTGCCTGCCGATCCGCAAGTTTTACCAGCACCGCACGCCCGAAGTGCCGCAGGCGACGCTGGAAAGGATTTTTCTGGCGAAATATGCTGAGTATCAGGATGAAATCCGCTTGCTGCCGCAGACGATGGCGTTTTTGAGATTCTGCAGACTGCGTGAAATGGGCGTGTACATCGCCAGCACGGTCGATCACGCCACCTATCAATATCAAACGCGACGCTTCGGCATTGAGGCTTACATCACGGCGCCCTACATCGGGATTGAAGACAAAACGCAGAAGATCCACCAGATCCTCGAAGAGAATCGGATGGATTCCCGCCAGACACTGTTTGTGGGCGACATGGAGCACGATATCGAAGCGGGCAAAGCGGGCGGCATTCACACCTGCGCGGTGTTGACGGGTTATAACCACGCCGCAAAACTACTTGCACTGAAGCCGGATTTGATTTGCGAGCACTTGGGCGAGCTGCAGGACGTGCTGGCTGAACAGGAATTGGTCCGTGGATAAAATTGTCATCAAGGATTTCGAAGTGGACGCGCGAATCGGCGTTACCGATGCTGAACGGGCGCGTGAACAGCGGTTGCTGGTCACGGTGGAGATGGAACGCGACCTCGCCGAAGCCGCCCGCACAGACATGGAAGCGGCGACCACGCCTTACGACGTAGTGGCCAGCTTAATTCGCCAGGTGGTGACCGAACGGCCCCGCAAGCTGGTGGAATCCGTCGCGGGCGACATTGCCGAGGCTATTCTCTCACGTCAAATGGCGCAGGCAGTGACGGTCGAAGTGAAAAAATTCAGCGTGCCCCGCAGCCAGCATGTTGCCGTCCGGATTCGCCGTGCCCAACAGGTCAGCAGATGAGGATTGACCAGTTCGTCCCGGATGCCCTAGCATCCCGCTCGCAGCACTTGGGTGATGGTTTGAACCAGCTTAGGATGCCGTCCCGAATCATTGCGCGCCTGTGCGCCTTCCTGGCGTTGGCGATGCTCTGCACCGCCGCTTTCGTCCGAGCGGACACGGTCAAGCTTAACGATGGCACCACTCTGGAAGGCGACATTCTTTCGGAAAACGAAACGCAACTTACCATTGAGGCCCAGTTCGCTTCGGGCACGATCACCAAGAGAGAAACAATAAACAAGGCGGAAGTCGCCCAGATCATACGCCTGACGCCCGAGCAGAGGACCCAACGCGCCATGGAAGTGGCATTCAGGAAACTCGAAGGGTACCAACTCGATTCCACGACCTCCTTTCCGTTGTCGAACTACGACCAGGTGATCAATGATGTGTTCCATCAGTTTCTGATTGATTATCCTGGCTCGCCTTACTTAAAGGCGGTGCAAGACAAACTCGCACAATGGCTGGCTGAGCGCGACGAAGTGGCGTCTGGAAAAGCCAAGTACAAAGGCCAGTGGATGCTTGCCGCCGAAGCCGCCAAGCTGGAGGAGCGCGACCAATTGCGGCACCTTTTGGAATCCGGCCACCAACAATTGATCGATGGCCACTACTCCCCCGCCCTGGATGAATTCAAAGCCATTATTTCCACGGCCAAGGAACCCGAGTTTATCGACGAGGCCATGCGTCTTTATGGGGAGACATGCCGCCAATGGATCGAAGCACTCGAACGGCAGCGTCAGCCATTGACGGACCAGATTAAGTCGTATCAGGAACGGCTAACGCACAACCGTCAGGATCGGGACGAAGCGGAGAACAAACTCAAGTCGGCGATCTCCGAGCAAAAGAGCAGCCAGACGTATGCCTTGGGCGAAGAAGCACTCGTGGCCAATGCCAGGGCGGCATTCGATCGCGCGCGAACAGAATATGATAGCACCGAAACCCATCTGCTCGAACTGCAGAACCAGTTGTCCACGGTACAGCAGCAGATCGTCGAGGTGCAGACACGATCAACGGCCTACACAGCGGGGACCGCGCAAATGGCGCAACGCAAGACGGAGCCCGCCTCGACGGCTTCGGCGGTGACAACGAACGAACCGGCCCAACACGCGGCTCCTCCCGTGCCACAACCGGCCGCCCTCGATTCCATTATGGGTTGGGTGCAACAATACTGGGTGTACGGGGCTGTTGCTGTCGTACTTGGCCTGTGGATCGTGTCGCGGTTCTTCACCCGATGAGTGACGCCGCCGCTTCTCTCCGCCTCAACGCCAAAACTTATTGATATCGTCGGCGTCTTCCTTCTTGTAAGTCGGAAACCGCGCGTGAGAAGGATTGTTGGCCGGGATATGCAACCATTCTCTCTCCACCTTCTGATAAGCCGTGATGGGCAATTGATCGAATGGCAACAGCAGCGTCGTGCGGTCATACGGCTCCCATAGTTTTGGAATGACCACCGAAAGACTCGTCATCACACAGCAGACCAGCACGATGGCGGAAAAAGCCCCAAACAAAAACCCAAGCGTGACGTCCAACGCCTTTGGGTACTTCGGCACTGCGTCCTGCGTAATCCGATCCATAATGATTATCAACGGCAGGCAACCGGCCAGGAACAATGCCCAATAGGCGCCAAACGCCGCGTAGCATCCGCCTTCCGGCCACCAGGACACAATCCAAGAAGTCAGGGGATACCAATACCGCAGCGCCACCGCCGCCGCCACCAACAGCAGCAGTGTGCTCGTGATCTCGTAGAATGCGCCAAAAAAGGCGCCAACTCGCGCCAGCGCAACGACGATCAGGATCAGCAATAAACTCAATATGAATTCCGGCATATCAACTGGCCTGTAGCACCTCGTCGATGCTCGTGATTCCCAACAGTACTTTCAACGCGCCGTCCTCATGATACGGGTGCAGCCCCCTCCTCTTTGCGATTTCCATTAATGTCTCGTGGCTCGCCCCATCAGTGATGGCCTGGCGCAATTCATCTTCCACCACCAGCAATTCGAACAGCCCCGTCCGCCCCAGATACCCCGTCTGGTCACACGCGTCGCATCCAACCGCCTGATAAATCAGGCTGCCTTCCGGCAACTCGATCCGCAAATCCAACAGCTCCTTTCCCGTCGCCTCGTATGATTTACGGCAGGTGGGACACAACACCCGCACCAACCTCTGCGCGACGATCATCAGCAACGCCGAAGAAATCTGATACCGTTCGATCCCCATCTCCTCGAGCCGGACGATGCTGCCTGGCGCGTCCTTGGTATGCAGTGTGGTAAACACCAGATGGCCCGTCAGCGCCGCGCGCAACGCAATCTTCGCCGCCTCCGCGTCGCGCATCTCGCCCACGAAAATCACATCGGGATCCTGCCGCAGGATCGACCGTAATCCTGCCTCATAGGTCACGCCAGCCTTCACGTTTACCGCCATCTGTGTGGCCCCGGAGAGCTCGTACTCCACTGGGTCTTCAATCGACATCAGGTTCAACCGCTTCGCGTCCAGCCTGCTCAACGCGGCATACAACGTGGACGTCTTGCCCGAGCCGGTCGGGCCGGTTGCCAGGATCATCCCGTTGCGGGAATGGATCACCCGGTCGAACGTCTCCATCATCTCCTGCGGCATGCCCAGGTCGCCGAGACTCAACAACCCGCTGTTGCGGTCCAAAATGCGCAGCACCAGTTTTTCCCCGTGAATCGAATTGGCCGTTGCCACGCGAAAATCTATCTCGCCGCCTTCCGTGCGCACGCGAAACCGGCCGTCCTGCGCCTTGCGCCGTTCCGCCACGTCGATCTGCGCCAGCGTCTTCAACGCCGCCGACACCCGCAGTCCGTCCGTTTTCTCAAAGACCATCCGTTCCTGCAACACGCCATCAATACGAAAGCGCACGCGGCAGCCATTGTCGTGCGGTTCCAGATGTACGTCACTGGCACGCTCGCTGATTGCGTCCTTCAACACTTCGCGCGCCGCCTCAATGCCCGTCATCTCGGGCATGTCCTTCTTCACCTGAATCGGGTTGTGGTTTGCGTCGAGAAATTCCATGTCCACCCGGTGCTTCTTGGGCCGCAACACCGCCATGATCTTCGTGCGATTGCCGAACAAACCGCGCTTCTTCGGAGCTTCGTCCGGATGCAGCCCCGCCACCCGGCCGCTCAGGGTCCGTCGTTCCTCGCCGGCTTTAAGGCGGCGGGACCGCGCGACCAAATATAGAGCGAGCCCGAGTCCCGGAAGCAGCAACACGTCAGCATTGGCACGCTTGATCTCGGCGGGAGTGCCGTGGGCGTCTCGCTGCACCCATAACAACATCGAAATCCATCCCAGGATGAGCACCGTCGCACCTGCCAGATAGTAATCCATCTTCCAGTTGTGAACGTAGGGCGCCGGCGGCAGCTCCGCTGGAGGGCCTGGTTTCTCCACAGCCATGGCGACAGCGGCTTTGGTTACTTCGCCGGTGGCCTCGATCGCGTTGAGGGGGATGTTGAGAACTCCATACGAGAACTCCACAACCATATTGGTGGCATCCACGGTGAGGATCTTCACGTCATGGTAAACCATGCCGTTCTTCATGTGGATTTCAGTGCCGAAAGAATAGATGCCCCAGCTAACCATTGTTACTACAACTAGCGCAAGCCATCGCTGGGTGCGGCTCATGCACATGCCTTTATTCTGGGCTGCTTCAGCTGGATGAGTCAACCGCAAACTGGCCGAGTTCGGATAGCAGGATCAGTCGTCCGCCGGTTCCTTGGCGGCGAGTTCATCGGTCTCCAGCGAATGATTGCCTTGGGCCTTAATCATCCCCGACCGGCGCGCGAATTCGAAC
>CAZAQZ010000019.1:10272-16504 GCA_964487175.1 uncultured Verrucomicrobiota bacterium
GGGATTCGTGGGAAAAACCTTTCCGCTCTTCACATGCTTGAGCATGTTGCCATCCAAATCCAATTCCACCTCGTCGCCGGTCTGGATTGTTTCGCAGAGACGCTGCGACGTTTCCACCGGATACAGTTCGCCCGTCGCCACGCTGTTGCGGAAAAAAATGCGGGCAAATCCTTCCGCCACCACCGCGTGGCAACCCGCCGCCCCCAGCGCGATCGGCGCATGCTCCCGCGAACTGCCGCACCCAAAATTGCGACCCCCGATGACAATTCCGTACGGCGTCTTGGTCTTGCCGTCGGGAACAAACTGCACTGGATACTGGTCCTTTGGCAACCCGCACATCGCGTAGCTGCCCAGCTTCTCGTATTCCTCCGGAATCGTCGGCACCAGCGTCAAATACTGCGCCGGAATAATCTGATCCGTGTCGATATTGTCCCGCACGACGTAGGCTTTTCCTTTGATGATGGTGCTCATGGCAACACTCACCCTAAGCAAAGACCGGCCCCGAATCAATAGCTGTTTCATGCTCTATTTTGTACATTCCCGCAAATCCCCCGGTGGCCTCCCTTGGCAAGGCAGTTGCTTAAACAAAGCCATGCCCGAGTACAGTGATCCGGAAAAGAACTATACGCTTGAGTATCCCGAAGGCTGGCTGCCCTTGACGCACGAAGGCTCGCCTCACGTGAGCCTGGCCAGTTTGACCACGGGCGGTTATCTCAAGATCGAGGCTTATCGATTCGAGGAACCCACTCCCGATGAAATGCGTCCCGAGAAGACACTCCGGGCATTGATCGAATGCGAGCGGCGCTCTTGGCCGCAGATCGAACATCCATCCGTCCTCTGCAACTCGCGCGAGGGCATGGCGGTCGCCCACTCGAACTATACGCGCATCGAACCGCCCGATGAAGATCACGCCTCCGATTTCGGTCACACGCGGGCCTGGGTGTTCACCCGGGGCACCGTCCAAGTGCGCTGCCTGTATCGCTGCCGCAGCAATGACGCAGGAGAGGACGATGCGGAACTCGACACCATCATCGGCTCGCTCCGCGTCAACCAGGCAACCCATCTGGATGCGGCCAGTTTTACCAATTACTACTTCAGCCTGCTCAAGCGCCAACGTCCGCAGATTGCCGTCAAACCTCCCAGCGGCCTCGCGCTGACTCTGGCCGATGGTCAAACCATTTTGCTTGAGCACCTCTTTCATCACTACCTGCACGAACCGGATCATCTCGATGAATTGATTGAATCGCACATCGGCCTGCTGGATTATTGCGGCGATGACGTGCCTGACCTGACCAATATCAAGCTCCTCAAACCGCTGTTGTTCCCGAAAGTCTTCCGGGCAAACTCCGGCGCCATCCCCCGCCATCGCATGAAACTCTGGCCGGGTATCACCGTCGGCGCGATCATTCGTGGCAGCGTCTTCAACTACGGCGTCAACTCCGAGCGGTTGAAGGACTGGGGCGTCACCCAGCTGAGCGACATTGAGGACACGTTGCTCGACAATCTCTACAATATCCCGCCCGTGGCCCCACGAGGGTTGCGCGGCGACGAAGAACAGACACAGGCGATCAGCTATGTGGACCATCCATTCAGCGCGTCGTTTGTGCTGTTCGAGGATTTCTACCAGACCACGGCCCACAACCTCGGCTGCAGCGAGTTTCTTGTCGGCATGCCCGACCCGAGTTGCGTGTCATGCTTCCGCGATGATGACCCACGCTTCGTCGTCCAGCACACCGCCATGCTCCGCTGGGATTACCATCGCAGTGTCGAGCGGCTAACCGACACCATCTATCTCGTTAGTGGCCCCACCGCCAAGGACGTCAAGCCCTACGACATCCTCCACTGCTGCGCCAAAAAGGCGTAAGCTGTTGCGACCGCTCCCTTGATTTGTAAGGCAAGCACTCCGCTTGCCGTCGTTCACCGAAATTGTCGCCGCGAAAAAGTTTCGCGGCTACAAACCGGCTTGAATTACTTCCTGCTGAATGTTACCAACACCGCC
Source organism: uncultured Verrucomicrobiota bacterium (assembly GCA_964487175.1). GTDB lineage: Bacteria > Verrucomicrobiota > Verrucomicrobiia > Palsa-1439 > Palsa-1439 > CAWFPN01. Next base: position 12,272 of record CAZAQZ010000019.1, read on the forward strand.
AGAGGATCGCACGATGCCCGAGAATGATGACTCGATGATTACCATCAGCCTGCTCGACCCGGTGCGGGGCCATGCAGTGCAAAGCTGGGAATTCGATGGCTCGTTTGCCATTCGCTTTGGCCGCGCCGAAACCAACCATGTAATCCTCGGCGATTCGCAGGTGTCGCGCCAGCACGGCGAGTTGACGCGAAAGGACGGGGCTTGGAGCGTCACGCCCCTGGGCCGTAACGGCATCGCCATCAGCGGCCAGCCGATCAACGGCGCCACGCCGGTCGGCCCTGAAACCGTTCTACGCCTCGCCGCCAGCGGTCCGTACCTGGAATTTCGCATCGGCCGCCGATTGAACACCCACGCCGAGCGCCTAGCCGATCAGCAACGCTGGGCCGCCCGCGACCGTGAAGAAGAACAATCCCGCACCGACGTCACCGATGTCGATTTCCTCAACCGTCGTGATCCGCACAAGCCTGCACGCTGACAGGTTGCCCCGAAGCGGGCCCCCACTGTCAAAGCCGTCAAGTCACGCGCGCGAGGGCATGGGTGGCGGCAGTGTCACCGACACGATGCTCCTCGGTGAGGTTCTAGGTCCTTTGGGAAGGATTGAACCGGAGCACGCTCAGTTTTCGCTTACCGCCACCACCCATGCCTTCACGCTAAACAACTCCGCGCGTGACATGTGGCACTGTCAGGAATTCGCAGCCCAAGCCACAAGGGCCGCCGTCATCAAGACCCACATCGCGACAAACAGGCCGAACCAGAAGTTCTCAACGCGACTGGTAATCATGCCGCTTCTCTTCATGCTTCACCGGTTCAAGAGCAGGAGAACTGCTACAGCGATCAAGGCGACCACCAAAATCAACCGAATGACAAGCCGCTGTTCGTCCGCCACAGCAGTTCCGTTCGCCTCGTCTCGCGTAGGCGCCTTTTCCTGATCTGTCTGCATGTCCTTATTTGTAGCGCTCGGCGTCGCGCCTGTCTGTCGGGGTACACCCTATTTCTTATGTAGGATTGCGTCCTAAATGCTTGTAGGATGCGCCCCTACAGGAAAGTTGTCTCGACATACCGTAAAGCGGCGGAGTATAACGCATTCCCTAGACGGTGCGGCCGTACGTCGGTGAGCCAGGTCGCCTCGTCGTGGGTGCATGACCTCCGGTTGATCGCTGGGTGAATCCTGTAACCTCGTATGGCGACAACACTATCAGACTGGCTCAAACGCCGACCCAAGTCTTTATTGACCGTGGTTGCAGTCGTCGTTGTCATCCTCGTGGCAGCCATCGATTACATCACGCCAGCTGGGATGAGCTTCACGGCCTTTTATCTTCTGCCCATCCTGTTCGCGACAGCGTTCGCCGGGAAAAGACCCGGGGTATTCATTGCCGTCCTCTGTGCGGTGGTTTGGGCTGTCGTCGATTTCAAACTGCAACCTTTGGGACTGCCTGTTTCCGTTACACTCTGGAATCTACTCTCCAGAATGTCCGTGTATGCGGTGGTGATCATATTGATGTCGTCGATCACTGACCTGAACGAGCAATTGGAGACGAGGGTCGAGCAAAGGACAAAGGCTCTGGCGGCAGAAGTCGAAGCGCGCAAGCAGACTGAGAGCCTGTTGAGGATTAGCGAGAAGCTATTCACCCAGCTTACGGAAGGCATCCGCGAAGTGCTATGGATGACAAACGTGGAGAAAACCGACATGCTGTATATCAGTCCCGGTTACGAGAGAATCTGGGGCCGCACCAGAGACAGCCTGTATGCCTCGCCCAGGTCTTGGGCTGACGCTATTCATCCCGATGACCGCGACCGCGTGTTGCGGGCAGCTCTGACCGAAAAAGTCGGGGACCAGTACGATCAGGAATATCGAATTATCCGCCCCGATGGAACCTTGCGCTGGATTCACGACCGGGCATTTCCCATCCTCGACAAGAATGAAAACGTTCATCGCATCGTCGGCATTGCCGAAGACATCACGGAGCGCAAACAGGGTGAAGCCAAACTCGCCACTCTGGCCCACGCGATTGAGAGCACCAGCGAACTGATTTGCATCACGGACCTCGACGACCGCTTCACGTACGTCAATCGCGCCTTCCAGGTCGCCTACGGCTATGCAGAAGCGGAGATTCTAGGAAAGACACCGGAGCTTCTTTTTTCCCAGAAGAGTTCGCCCCTGATGCCGGAAATCCTGGAACAAACCCGTGCCGGTGGGTGGCGCGGCGAGGTGCTGGACCAGCGAAAGGACGGGTCAGACCTGCCCATCCGATTGAGCACGTCCCAGATAATAGATCGAACAGGCCAGGTGATCGGCCTGATTGGCGTGGCGCAGGACATCACCGAGCGCAAGCGTGCGGAAGAAGCACTGCAGCAAAGTGAACAACGGTTTCGCGGGGCGTTCATGCACACGGCCACGGGCTTTGCCCTGACATCACCCGTGGGTACATTTTTGCAGGTGAACCAGGCCCTGTGTCAGATGCTCGGTTATTCCGAAGCCGAACTGCTGGGCAAGAGCTTCGAAGCCATCACGCATCGGGCGGATTTGGAAATCAGTCACCAGATGATCCGGAGCTTGCTGTCGGGCGAATCTCAGAACAGTCGAATGGAGAAGCGCTACGTGCATAAGCAGGGACACGCGGTTTGGTGTCTGCTGACTATTTCCTTGATGCGTGATGCGCGAGGGCATCCGGTGAATTTCATTGCCCAGATGATGGACATCAGCGACCGCAAGCGATTGGAGAGGGAAATCATCGATATCAGCGACAGCGAACAACGCCGCATCGGACAGGATCTCCATGACGGCCTGTGCCAGCTCCTGACAGGCGCCGCGTACTCGGGCAAGGTGCTCGAGCAAGAACTCACGGCCAGAGCATCGCCCGAAGCCAAACACGCGAAGGAGCTGGTCTCGCTGCTTCAACGGGCGACTCTCGAAACACGCAACATCGCCAGCGGCCTGTACGGCGTGAAATTGAAGACGGAAGGCTTGCCCTCCGCCCTGGAGGATCTCGCGCACAGTGTGCGGACGCTGCTGAACGTCGCCTGCGAGTTTTCCTCCGACGGAACCATCCCCATCCCGGATCACGAGACGGCCATGCATTTGTACCGGATTGCACAGGAAGCGGTGACGAACGCCGTGCGCCACGGCGGCGCCAAAGGGATCACCATCAGCCTCACCCGGACAGACAAAACCGTCACGCTGGCTGTGGAGGACAACGGCAGGGGATTTGACGCCAAACGCAGAAATAGCCAGGGAATGGGCTTGAGCTCCATGAAATATCGCGCGCGCATGATCGGCGCGGTGTTCGATATTGATCCGTCCTCCCAGGGGGGCACGGTCATGAAATGCTCGTTCAAAATCGCTTAGCCGACAAATGAGCGCCTTGAAGAATTCCGCACAGAAGCCAGCCAAGACGAAGATCCTGATTGTGGATGATCATCCCATCGTGCGGGAACATCTGACCCAATTGATCTGCCAACATGACGATCTCACGGTGTGCGGCGAAGCGGACGATGTGTCCCACGCTTTGGCAGCTGTCGAAAGACTGAAGCCCGACCTGATCATCATCGACATCGCGCTCAGGGGGGAATATGGAACGGACCTGATCAAGCATGTCAGGGACGAATGGCCCCAGCTTCCGATGTTGGTGCTTTCGATGCATGAGGAACCCATGTTCGTCGAGCGCGCGTTGCGCGCCGGCGCCCGGGGCTATCTCACCAAGCATGAGGCCACTTCCAACGTCTCGACCGCGATCCGCAGCGTGCTCTCAGGCCGCATTTACCTCAGCGAAGAAATGGCCTCGACCGTACTGGGCAAACTGGTCAAAGACGGCAAAGGAGCAACCGTCTCTCCCATCACGCTGCTCAGCGACCGTGAACTGCAGATCCTTCGTCGCATTGGCGAAGGCTTGAGCAACCGAAAGATCGCCGACGAGATGCACCTGAGCATCAAGACCATCGAAGCCCATTGCGCCCGCATCAAGGTAAAACTCAACGTTCGCGACGCCAGCGAACTGTTACAATACGCCATCCAATGGGCCCGTGACGGATACAACGTGTGAGCGCCGACGCGCAACGACTGTACCGGGCCGAGATGGGGTTAAGGCAGCACTGGAGGATGCTGCAGTAGTCCTGCTCGCCACCCCGCTGCCTAGGGCACCTGCCGCACGCGGTAGTAGCGGTTGGTGGACGGGATAATTGCCAATTGGGCGGTGTCGGTGAATGTGACGGGAGCGCCGCAATAGATCGACAGAG
>CAZAQZ010000020.1:0-3038 GCA_964487175.1 uncultured Verrucomicrobiota bacterium
AATGGCGGCGACATGACGTACTTGGAACCTTCGAAGTTCGGCAACTCGGCGTAGCTCTTGTCGAGCACGAGGTATTGGATGAGCGTCTCGACCCAGACCTTCACGCCGCGTTGCTTGCCGAGCAACGCTTCATTGAGCGATTCCTCGCAACTGGTGTGGACGGTGTACACGTGGGCGTCGTGCATCTCGGCGAACGTCAACAGATGATGCACGCCTTCGGCTTCCACGCGCGGCGGCCGGCTCCAGTAATGCCATTCCGGGCCGGTCTTGCCTTCGGCGATCAGTTTCTTCTGCGACTCGAACACGAGATCGGCGTTCTCGCAGTGGGCGGTGGTAATCACGCCGAGTTTCTTGGCGAGGCGCATCGTGTGATACAGCTCTTCGTCGGTGAGGGCGAACGCACCCTTGTAGGCGAGGAAAATCTTGAAGCTGGCGATGCCTTTCTTGACGATCTCGGTGAGCTGGGCTTCGGATTCCTTGTCGAGTCGGCTGACGGTCTGGTGAAACGTGAAATCGCAGGCGCTGTTGCCTTCGGCCTTCTTCAGCCACAATTCAAACCCATCGGCCAGCGGCTGTTCGGCGCGCGCCTGGCAGACCATCTCGATGAATGTGGTCGTGCCGCCGACCAGCGCCGCCTTGCTGGCGGTTTCGTGCGTGTCCTTGGCGAACGTGCCCATGAACGGCAGATAAATGTGGACGTGCGGGTCGATGAACCCCGGAAAGACATATTTGCCTTTGGCGTCCACGACCGTGGCTTTGGTTGGCGCGTCGAGGTTGGCGCCGATGCGGGTGATGGTTTCGCCTTCGCAATAGATGTCGGCTGTGTAGTTCTCGCTGGCGGTGACGATGCGGCCGTTCTTGATCAGGAGTGACATGGTTGGGTCTCCCGTGGTTGTAAATTGATTTTGCCCGGCCATCATACCGCCGCGCGCCTAGGGTGACAAGAGGCAAGAAATATGTTAAAGCTTCCGGACTCGGGTTCATTTATGGATTTCAAGAGCCTGCCGAAGATTGATTTGCATCTCCACATGGACGGGGCGATTCGCGTCCCGACGATTGCCGAATTAGGCGAAGAACTCGGCATCAAACTGCCGTCATACGACCCGAAGGAACTTGCGCGTTTTGTGCAGGTGGACCGCGATTGCCGGAGCCTGACGGATTACCTGAAACGTTTCGAGGTGTTCTACCCGATTCTGCCCTACGCGAAGACGCAGGAACGGATCGCCTACGAACTTTGCGAAGATTGCGCCCGCGATGGAGTCATTTATTTCGAGACCCGGTTCGCCCCGATGCTGGCGTGCAATGACCGATTCACGATGGAGGACGCTGTTGTTGCCGCATTGGAAGGTCTTCGACGCGGTCAACGCGATTTTGGAGTGCGATGCGGCCTGATACTGTGCTGTTTTCGGTCGGGGGCGCTTCGCGAGAACGTCGAGACGGTGAAACTGGCACACAAGTATCGCGACAAGGGAGTCATCGGGATCGATCTGGCGGGAGACGAACTGCGTTATCCTGCCGCGCCGCTGGCGGAGGCGTTTGCGCTGGCGCGGAAACTGGAGATTCCCATTACGATCCACGCCGGCGAAGGCGACAAACCGGAGAACATTCGCGAAGCGGTGTTCGAGCACGGCGCAACGCGCATCGGCCATGGTGTCAGTTTGCGGCGCGACGTTGAGTTGCTCAAGCGGGTGCGCGACCACGGCACGGTGTTCGAGATTTGTCTCACGAGCAATTTACAGACGTGTACGGTGCCGTCAGCGCGCGAGCATCCGTTCAAGAGATTCCTGGATGAGAAAGTGCGCGTGACACTCAACACCGACGATCCGGCCATCAGCAACATCACATTGACGGACGAATTCGAGTTGGCGGCGCGCGAGTACAAGTTGTCGCGTGCCCAGATCCGCGAATTGCTTCTCAACGCCGCGTACGCTGCATTTGCGGAGAAGTCGCTCCGTGACGAACTGTCGGCTCAGGTCGAAAACGCCTTCGCGTAGAATTCGTCGAGCGAACCATATTCATTGCAGAGGAGTTCCCTGGCGGCAGTTCGCACCCGGTCTTTTTCATCCTCCGTCAGGTAATCCACGGGCGACTTTCCGTCGACGCGCGCCAGCATCAGCGCCCCGAGGCAATTCAACCACCAGCCGCCCGGGGGAGGGGAGACGGAAAGAATCAGCTCATTGAGAAACTGTTCCACCGTCAACTGAAGTTCCTGCCGATGCGCGGGCAGGTGAAACATTTTCAGGGTCAGATGAGTCACGATGCTGGCGATGTCGAACTCGCGCATGCCGATGTGAACGACTTCGAAATCGAGTAGGATCAGTTTATCGTCATTCACCAGGAAGTTTTTGGGCGTGTAGTCGCCGTGGACGAGGCTCCGCTTCGTGAGGAGCACTTTGCCCAGAGCGGTCAGCGCCGGGGCGACATCGGGGTGTTGTCGGGCGGTGAACTCGAAGTACGGCTCGATTCGTTGCTGGTAAAAGAATTTCGTGTCATGGATCTCAGCGGGCAGACGGGGATCGGAGGGAGAGATCAATTGAAGCTTCCCCAGCAATTGGGCGCATTGTTTGCCGAGCGGCGGACGCACGTCGCCCGCCAGCATCATGGTTTTCCAATTTTGGGCGGAAAGCGGGGTGGAAGCCATCGTGAAAGCGTGGTTGTCAGCGTCGACGTCCAACACCTCGGGCACGTGCTCATCGCCGAGCGTTTCACGCGCGATCTCCTGGAACCGGGCCTCCAATAAATTGCGCCGTGGATCGACCAGCCACGTCTCTTTGACACGGAATCTCTCCTGGGCCTGTTTGATCACGATCGGGCCACGTTCCGTGTGTAACCGCACCACGGAGCAGGCGACTCCACCCGACAATGGTTCGACGCGCGGTTTATCCGACGCGCTGATCAGCCCGCGAGCCTGTGCGTAAGCGATTGCATTGTCGGGAGTTATCTGCACGTCGGCAGTCTAGCCGGAGAGGAGTCAAAAAAAGATCAAAAAAGTTGTTGCATTAGTCTACCAACTTAGTAGACTGAAGAAGTCTACTAAA
>CAZAQZ010000020.1:3048-16401 GCA_964487175.1 uncultured Verrucomicrobiota bacterium
GCGTCAGGGGGGCGTCGGGTTTTTCATGAGCGGCTCCTGGGTCTTCGCCAATCTTGACAGTCTATCAAATTAGTAGACTAGCAAAGTCTACTAAATCAGTAGGCAAATAAGTGCGGTTGGAGACGCACGGAGTCAGGTTGTTTAAGTAGTCCCAGACCCACCAGTACCGACTGGAGGTTGACTCAGAAACAGAGAAGAGCCGTACGGACTGACCGGTCAACCGGAGGTTCCTTTGAACGCAACTGAAAGGAACTATGACCAGTCGTCACAAATCTATCGCGCTCGCAGTCGCATCGGCAGCCGCCACTCTGTTTGTCAGCCTCCCGGGACTCCAGGCAGCGCCATTCACGTATAACAACGGCGACCTGCTGCTGGTGTTCCGCCAGACAGGTCAACCGAACCTCGAAGTCGACATCGGCCCGGCCTCCCAGTTCATCAACAACAGTCCCGGGTCGGTCACGGCCATCAGTCAGTACAGCCTGACTCAATTACAGGCGGCTTACTCCAATCTGGGGGCGCTGAATTGGGCGGTGATCGGGACCATTCGCGGCACCTCGGTGTACAGCCTGGCGGTCAACACGCTGTTTCTCACCGATCCGCGATCCGATACCAATACGCAGGCGACCGCGTACACGAGATCGAGCAGCTTCAAACAGGGGTCGGTCGGCAACGTCATTGCCACCGTGGCCGGGGCCGGTTCGGGTGTGGGCGCAATCCCCTGGAGCGCCGGCACGGCTGCCAATGCCATTTCGAACACGGCCGACGTGGTGATCATTCCGGAAGGTGACGCCAGTTCGTACACATCGATTGCCGGATCGGCAGGCAATCTCGGGGGCAATTTCAACGAGAGCAGCATTGAAAATGCGACGCCAAGTCCGTTCAGCAGCGGCGTCACGCGCTCGGATTTTTATGAATTACAGCCCGGCAGCGGCAACGGCGGCTATCTCGGCTATTTCGAATTCAATTCCAGCGGGGCGCTGACATTCACAGCCGCCGGCGGCGCGGCGACCAATTCCGATTTGGCGGTGACCAAGGTCGCTGATTCCGCGTCGGTGCTGCTGGGCAGCAACATCACGTACACAATCACCGTCCTGAATAACGGTCCCGCTCTGGCGACCAATGTTGTGGTCAGCGATGTTCTGCCGACCGAAGTCGCATTTGTTTCCGCGGTTACAAGCCAGGGCACGTCCACGCAATCGGCCGGGCTGGTGACCGCCGACCTGGGCCCGATCGACACGACCACTGTTGCGACAGTCACAATCGTGGTCAGCACGGTCTCGACGGGACTTGTCCAGAACACTGCCATCGTCTCTTATCCTGGCGACAATGTAGCCAGCAACAACAGCTCGACCGCCTTTGTCACGGTCAGCACCAGCGTGCAGACAAATGCGGACACCACGCCTCCCGTACTTGCGGTGACGAGCCCGACTGATTTCGAGACGTTTACGAACTCTGACGTTAACGTCACGGGCACGGCGACCGACGCCAGCGGCATCCAGAGTGTGACAGTCAATGGGCTGGCCGCGGCGCTGAACGGAAGCACCTGGTCAATCTCGAACACGCTCGCTGTGGGGACGAACACCCTCACAGTCATTGCCACCGATGCCAGTGCCAACCAGAACACGTCGACCCAAATCGTTCATGCGGTGTTGAGTCCGCCGTCGTCCACCTCCGAGCACGACTTCGCGATCACGAAAATCATCGCCCCCAGGACAGTCATCCTCACCACTCGTCACCCCAGCCTGACAAAGATATTCAAGGTGGAGTTCGAGAATTTGAGCACGAACACCGTAGTGCTCTCGAATCTCACGGGCCTGGTGAACCTCACGGTACAAACATTGGGGACCAACTGCCCCGATGCCCAAGTGACGTTGCACAGCGGGCCGCCGCAGAAGAAGTTGCCCGTGAAGCTCAAGTACAAGCAGCGGCTGCAGGTGGCCTTCGATGTGGTCTTCGATTGCGCCAACGATCCGCTGCAGACCAAGCACAACCAGCCGCACGACGACTTCCGTTCACTCGCCCAGATCGGCGCCGGCGAAGACACGAACACCGTGGGCAATGTCTGCCCGCGCCCGCCCAGCGGGCTCGATCCGGGATGCGGCTCGGCGACCAACCTCACAGTGAACGGCGTCATCCACCATGCGTTAGGCGCCGACGTCCTTACGGACATTGTCGAGAAGGCGCATTAGGCGAGCGAAACGCAAACAGGAAACCAAACGAATCAATCGAAAAAAAGGAGAAACAAACATGAAAGCAAGCAAGACGTTATTGGTCGCCCTGATTGGCGGCCTGGTTTCGACCGCGAGCCACGCCCAGGTCGAACTGGATATCACGGGCGGGCAGACATTCAAGAGCGCCGTGATCAACCGCGTTTACACGATCTTTGATGGTGGGGCGGCCAACACGGCATCCAATGCGGTGGATACCAGTCACATCACGTTCTCGGGCACGGCCTCCGGGGCGTTGGGCGGCAATCCGACAAGCGTGGTTGTCCGGTTGGGCTTCACGACCACTGGTCAGGGGTTGATCGATCTGGCCGAGAGCAACCTGGTGGGGTTTGCCAGGTCAATCCCCGAAGGAGGCGGCTCGGTTCTGATCTCCAACCCGGCCAACGTGGCCTTCTCGGACATCTTTCCGGGAACAGCGACACCACCGCAGAATGCCGCGTTGTTTAACGAACAGATCATTGGCGTGGTCCCGTTCGTGTTCGTCGGACACAACGACCTGGCGTTTTCGAACCTGACGCGGGAAGCAGCCATCAGCTTCTGGGAGTTCTCGGGCCAGATCACGGAAGACTTCTTTGTGACCAACGGTAATCCGAGCAAGATCATTTATGATATTGCCCGGACGCCCGATTCCGGCACCCGAATCGTTTCGGAAAAGGTGGCGGCTTTTGTCGGTACACCGCAAGTCTACAACGCCCAATACCAGCCGACGAACGGATACACCACTTCGTCCTCCCAAGTAGGTGCGATTGCGAACACCCCGAATTCACTGGGGGTTGCGGGAATCGCGGATTACCTCGCGAGCGGCAATCCAGGTGCATCGACCTTCCTGCTGAAGTATGAGGGATACGCCCCAACACCAACGAATGTCGTGCTGGGTCTTTATCCGGTCTGGTCCTACGACCACGCGTACACGCTGAAGACCGGTCCTCACGCCGTTTCCGGACTCCAGAGCAATCTGTTCCAGGCATTGGCGAGCGCATTGACGAACGACACGTATCAGACCACGAATCCGAACTACACCAACTCATTCGTGGCGCTGTCCCATATGGCAGTCGACCGGCAAGGTGACGGCACGGTTATCATACCTGGACAGTAATTGCGCAAGCGATTCAAGACATCAAGAAAAGGTGAAATGAAACTCACAGCGATCAAACGAAGGTTGGTCCTTCTCATCGTCATTGGCGGTACGCTGTACGGAAGCGCGAAGTCGTACGGGGATGATTCGAACACAACGATCGATATTCTGGAGCGTGCCGGCATCATTACCCATGAGCAGGCGGAGAAAGCGCGCCAGCTTGCGGGACCACCCGCCCCCGCTGCCCCCAGCGCTCTGCCCGATGAGGCGCGCGACAAGAAGATCGAGGATCTCGAACAAGAAGTCGGCATCCTCAAACGCCAGCGCGAAGTCGATGAGGAGGCGAAAGCCACCGCCGCGCTGGCCCCCAAACCCGTCAAGACCTCCATCGGCAGTTGGGTCAATGAAATGAGATGGTACGGTGACATTCGGTTGCGCCTGGAGGATTTCGAGAATCCATCCGATTGGACGAAGTCACCGGGCGCACCGCTGAATGCCGACCAACCCGATCGGATCCGATATCGCGTCCGGTTGCGGCTGGGCGTGGATATGAAGGTGCAGGATTGGGCAGACTTTGATGTCCGTTTGGCGACGGGCGACAGTCTTTCCGGCAGCACGTTTAGCGGCACGAGCGAAAACACCACCTTCGGCAACTCATTCAGGAAGAAAGCTGCCGTCGTCGACTTGGCGTACGTCACGATCCATCCTCCCGCATGGGACTGGTTCAAGGCGTCGGGCGGCATCGTGCCCCAGCCCTACTGGAATGCAGTGAACATTTCACCGATGTTCTACAAGTCCGAGGTGACGCCCCAGGGACTCACCGAGCAGCTCAACCACAAGTTCGGGGACTACCAGCAATTCCGCGTTTTCGCGAACCTCGGTCAGTTCGTTATCACGGAACAGGCAGGCAGTTCGTCGCCCGCGACTCCCCCGAGTGGACCAGTCATCGAGAATGAAGGAGCCGATGCATATTTGTTCGACTCGCAAGCGGGGATTGAGGCGAATTTGGATCCGGTGCCCCTCAAGCTGACCGCTGCCGTCGGATTCTTCGGCACGGACAACCTGGGCAAGACGGTCCCGGGCGACAGCGCAAGCCAGGGTAACAGTCTGAACGTCAACCCCAATTCGCCGTATAATGGGGCATATTTGTCAGACTTTCATGTCCTCAACGGCCAGGGAGAGGTGGCTTGGACAATCAATCCGAAACCGTTCCTCGGGACGCCGCCTGTGCTCACGCTCGGAGGCGAGTTCCTAAAGAACGCCTCGCATGCCTATGAGAATGCACCGGGAGGCGATTACACCGAGGCTTGGGGTGCCCAGGCTGTATTCGGTCAAGCCAAGACCAAGGGCCAATGGCAGGTGGGCTATGAATACAAACGGCTGGAGGCCAATTCGACATGGGATGCGATTGTCGATGACAACTTCAGCGTGGGTTATGGCGGCCGCAACGCGGTGCCCGGCAACGGCACGGACATCAAGGGGCACATTGTCAACGCCACTTACAACCTCTTTGACTGGTGGCAGCTTTCGGCGACAGCATACCTGGCCGAACGAATCAGCCCTCTGGACGTTGTCAATCGTCCCCCATTCAGGAGCCATCCGATCTCGCCTTCGGGTGACCTGGCGGCGCGGATCATTGTGGACAGCACATTCAAGTTCTGAAGTGTCCTCCCACAGCGCCGCAACGGGTTCGGGCCGACCTCACCCCGGCCCGTTGCGGCAACCAAAGAATCGAGGGGAGGCGATGCGATGAGTGGCGAGGAAAGAGAACATTAGGAAGAAGGGTTAACAAATGAAATCTCATAACATATTTCTGGTAGCTGCCATGCTGCTGGCCGGGTCACTCCCGGCCCGGGCGCAGACGTTCACATTCAACAATGGCGACTTGTTGGTGGTGTTCCGCCAGCCGGGCCAGCCCAACCTGGAGGTTGATGTCGGACCGGTCTCCCAATTCCTCAACGTCGGCCCGGCAATCCCGATCAACGGATTCAGCCAAACCCAATTGCAGACCGCCTACTCCAACTTGGGTGGATTGAATTGGGCCGCGATCGGTACCGTTCGTGGCACCTCAGTGTACGGACTGCCCATTAACACCTTGTTTCTGACGAACCCACGTTCGGACATCAATTCCCCGACAAGCCCCTATACGACCCTCAGCAGCTTCAAGCAGGGGGCCATCGGGAACACGATCGCCACCGTTGTCGGCTACGGTTCCCAGGTGGGCGCCGTTCCGTGGAGCGCAGGCACACCGTTCAGTGCTCTGACCAATACAACGAATGTGGTCATCATCAGCGAAGGGGACGCCAGTTCCTACACCTCGATTGCCGGGTCTGCGGGCGATTTGGCGAACAACTTCCAACAGGGCGACATTGAAAATCCGACACCCAGTCCGTTCGCCAACGGCGTTACGCGGTCTGACTTCTATAAATTGGCCCCGTCCAGCGGCGCGGCTGTCTATCTCGGCTACTTCGAGTTCAATTCCGGCGGGACATTGACCTACTATCCGGCGATTCCCAGTTCCTACACGCCGCTCACGCGATTGTCGGTGGCCGGCGCCAACGCCGTGCTGAGTTTTACAACGACCAACGGTCCGCTCTATGACGTTCAAAGCAGCACCGATCTTGTGGCTGGCGTCTGGAACACCATCGCCAGCAACATCGCCGGCACGGGCGGAGTGCTGACAAATACCGACGTGGGGGGAGCAACAGTGCCGCAGCGGTTCTACCGGGTGGTCCTGCATTTTTAGCCGATTCGGGAGCGTGGCCGCGCTTCAATGGTAGTTGGATGAACGACAAACCCGCGTTCGCAACCCGATGAAGAAACCAGCGGCCACGCCCCATTTTTGGCAGTAATACCGGGCCCCAAAATAAACAAAAAAGTTATTGCAATTGTCTACACATCCAGTAGACTTACAAAGTCTACCAAATTTGTAGGCAAAAGAGGCGCCTATGACACAGGATACACGGCAGGTCAAAATCAAGGACACGGATTGGCTGACACTGGTGCAGCAGCATGTTGCTTCGCTGCGGTACGGAGTGGTCCAGATCGTCGTCCACGACGGCCGTGTCACCCAGGTCGAGAAGACGGAAAAAGTGCGCCTGGACGGTTCGCAGAAGTAAACAGGAGGCCGACCAGAACAACTGGAGGCCAACGATGGCAGAAGACCAACAACATAGGCTGACCGGGCAACCGGAGGCTTCAACAACTCCACCGAAAGGAATCATGAACAGCCGTTACAAACGAACTACGATCCTAATCGCGTTCGCAATGGCGGTGAGTGGCAGTTCCGCCGTTCGTGCCCAGCAGGACCAACAACAACCGCCGCCACAGCCGCCGCCGCAGCAAGCGCCGGTGCCGGCTTCAGAGCCGGACTGGCAGCAAAAGTACGAAGAGCTCGAAAAGAAGTTGAATACTCTCGAAGACAAGCTGGATGCGAAGCAAGCGGCGGACACCGCTCAGTTGCAGCAGCAAGCGGCCAAGGAGAAGACGGCTCCGATCGTCAAGGCGGGCGCGGATGGGTTCGCCCTGCAGTCGGCCGACAGCAACTATGTCTTGAGACTGCGCGGGTACGCGCAGGTCGACGGGCGGTTCTACCTGGATGACAAGGCCAACAATGCGACCGACACGTTTCTGATGAGACGCGTGCGGCCCATCATCGAAGGCACGCTGGCGCGCGACTTCGATTTCCGGATCATGCCGGATTTTGGCAATGGCACCACCGTTCTGGAGGATGCCTACGTCGAATGGAAATACTTGCCATGGTTGAAACTCCGGGCCGGTAAATTCAAACCGCCGGTGGGTTTGGAACAATTGCAATCAGACACAGCCCTGTTGTTTGTGGAGCGCGGCTTGCCGTCGGACCTCGTGCCGCAACGCGACGTCGGCGCGCAGCTTTCGGGCAGCGAGTTCGACGGCGCCGTCACGTATGCCGGCGGCATCTTTAACGGTGTGGTCGATAACGGCATTGCGGACCTGGCCGGGTGGGATTCAAAGGAAGCGGCCGCCCGCATCTTCCTGCAGCCATTCAGGAACACCGATATCGCCCCGCTCCAGGGCTTGAGCTTCGGCGTGGGCGGGACGTACGGCATTGCGGATTTGTCCACCACCACGAACCTGCCCGCTTACAAATCGGTCGGGCAACTCCAGTTTTTCGGGTTCGACAAAGGTGTCACGCTGGACGGCGAACAGCTTCGGGGCACGCCTCAAGCGTTTTACTCCTGGGGTCCGTTGGGCGTTTTGGGCGAGTACACTGTTTCCCAGGAAGAGGTCCGCAAGGGAACGGAGAGCGATACCCTGCGCAACAATTCCTGGCAGGTGGAGGCAAGTGTGTTCCTGACCGGTGAACAATCCAGCTACCGGTCGTCTCCGTACACCTCGGAGCTGACACCGAAGCATCCGTTCGACTTGAAGACAGGCGGTTGGGGAGCATTTGAAGTTGCTGGCCGCTTCGGCAAACTGGATCTCGATCCTGAAGCGTTCTCCCAGACCCCCGCGGCTGCCGGACTGCGATACGCCGATCCGACCAAGAATGCGAAGGACGCGAGCGAATGGGGCGTTGGTTTGAACTGGTACTTGAACCGGAACGTCAAATGGGTGTTCGACTACGAGCAGACGGACTTCACCGGCGGCGCGGGCACGGAAACCGGCACGGCCTTCACCATCAAGAACCGGGCCACCGAACGGATCGCGTTCACACGCATCCAGGTCCTGTTCTAACCAAGGAGATCACACAGAAATGAAACGCATCCTCACAACAATCGCCGCGCTGGCCCTTGCTCCAGGGCCAGCGTATTCGACCGGATTGATCAACCGTAAGACGGAGGAACCGCAAGCATGAATCCCATCGCCCAGCCAAGTCCCCTCATCCAGGCCGGCGCCGCGCGTGTGCGCCGCCGCTCGATTCAGGCGCTGCTGACGCCCCTCTATCGATTGGCGGAAACGTCGGAACATCTCCTGGCGGGTAGTTGCGGCAACTTCCGTTCCGGCGCCGATGATTCCTCCCTGACGCGATTCATTTTCGAAGGACCGCGCGGCGGTGACGAACCGATCCGCCTCGGGATTTTCGCGGGAATCCACGGCGACGAACCTGAAGGCGCCATCGCGCTGGTGCGTTTCCTGTCCGAGCTGGCCGGGACGCCCGCGCTGGCAGCGGGCTACCGGATTTACGCTTATCCCGTCTGCAACCCGACGGGCTACGAGGATAACACGCGGGAAGCGCG
Organism: uncultured Verrucomicrobiota bacterium; assembly: GCA_964487175.1. Taxonomy (GTDB): domain Bacteria; phylum Verrucomicrobiota; class Verrucomicrobiia; order Palsa-1439; family Palsa-1439; genus CAWFPN01. The sequence continues at coordinate 11,571 of CAZAQZ010000020.1, forward strand.
CGGCGGCAAGGACCTCAACCGCGAGTTTTGGAAATCGTCCCTGGAACCTGAGGTGTGCCTGCTGGAAGGAGAACTCTGGAAACACGCATTCCACGGCATCATCAACCTGCACAGCGATGACACCAGCGATGGACTCTACGGGTTCGTTCACGGCCCGGACCTGAGTAAGGATCTCCTGCGGCCCGCGTTGTGGGCCGCCGAACAGCATCTGAGCCGTAACCAGCGCGTTGTGATCGACGGGTTTCCGGCCAGGCAGGGCTTGATAGACGGCGGCTATCCCGGCATTCTCGCCGCGCCGGCGGACGCACAGCCGATGCCATTTCAACTGACGTTCGAAACACCGCAGGAAGCGCCGGTGCACTTGCAGGTCGAGGCAACCATCGCCGCCCTGAAATGCATCCTCGCCGAGTACCGCGCCGTCATCGCGCTCGGCCAGAACATCTGACGAAGCCAACCACGAACACAGGCATGTGGCCGTTGCAAGGGCGCGTCTCTGCGGTAGCGTCCTGAGTTGAAATTTGGCCGGCGGAATAAAAAACTCTTGATTTGTCTATCGGATTGAGAGACTTTAGCCTCATGCGAGTTTCCAAACGGGGCGAGTACGCGTTGCGGTCGTTGGTCAATCTGGGGATTGCCCAGGAACTGGGCCGTCCGATGGTCCAGATCAGCGAGCTGGCCAGCAAAGAGAACATCCCAATCAAATTCCTGGAGGCGATCCTGCTGGAATTGAACCGGGCCGGTTACCTTGGCAGCAAGCGGGGCAAAGGCGGCGGCTATTTCATCAAGAAGCCGATGGACAAGATCAAGATCGGCGACGTGGTTCGCCTGATCGACGGACCGCTGGCCCCGATCTCCTGCGCGAGCGTGACCGCTTACGCGCCGTGTTCGTGTCCTGACGAAGCGCACTGTGGTTTGCGGATGTTGATGACAGATGTGCGCAATGCCATCGCCAATATCCTGGATCATTACACGCTGGCCGACATGGTGGCCGTGACCTTGCGGAAAATTCGGCGCGACAAGGTGCCTTTGCCGTTTAAAGAAGAGGCAAAACGATGAAGTTTCTCCGCACTTTGCTGCTGGTTATTATCAGTGGGGCAATTGCGTCCGTCAGTCAAGCCGACCCGATCGTCCTGCGCGTCGGTCATTTTCCGAACGTCACGCACGCCCAGGGAGTGATTGCGCACGCGCTGTCGGGAAAGGGGAAGGGATGGTTCGAAGAACGGCTGGGGCCGGACGTGAAAATCCAATGGTTCGTGTACAACGCGGGCCCGAGTGCCACGGAAGCGATCTTCGCGAACTCGATTGACCTGACTTATATTGGCCCGAGTCCCGCACTGAACGCCTATGCCAAGTCCGACGGAGACGAGATCCGCATCATCGCGGGGGCGGCCAATGGCGGCGCGGCCCTGGTGGTGCAACCGGATGGCCGGATCAAAACTCCGGCGGACTTTAGAGGAAAGAAAGTCGCCACACCCCAGTTGGGAAATACACAGGACGTGGCATGCCGCTCGTGGCTGACACAACAGGGATTCAAGGTCACGCAACTGGGAGGAGACGTTTTCGTTATTCCGACTGACAATCCCGATCAATTGAATTTGTTCAAGCAGGGCAATGTGGACGCCGTGTGGACAGTCGAGCCGTGGGTATCACGGTTGGAGATGGAGTCGGGTGCGAAGGTTTTCCTCGAACAAAAAGACACGATCACCACGGTGCTGGTATCGAGCGCAAAGTTTTTGCATGACCATCATGACCTGGCGAAAAAATTCGCCCAGGCGCATGCGGAATTGACGGACTGGATTCAAAAGAACCCCGAGGAAGCACAGAAAATCCTGCGGGAGGAATTGGCGGCGGAGACCACACGGGCGATGTCGCCTGAACTGGTCGCCAAGTCCTGGAAGCGGTTGCAGTTTACGACGGAGATTTCGCAGGCTCCGCTCGAGCAATTTGTGGGGGACGCCCAGCGCGCCGGGTTTATGCGCGCAACGCCGGACTTGAAACGACTGGTGGAGATTCCTTGACCCTCGAGCAAGAACTGCAGAACGGTGCGCCGGAGAAACTGGTTGTCGACCATGTGTCGAAATCATTCAGGTCGCGGCGCGCCACGGTTCATGCGCTGGACGACGTCAGTTTGCAGGTGCGGGAGGGTGAGTTCGTGTGTCTGGTTGGACCCAGCGGCTGCGGCAAATCGACGCTGCTCAACATCGTCGCCGGTTTGGAGATGCCCGACAGCGGCAGTGTCATGGCTGATGGCAAGCCGGTGACGGGTCCGGGGCGCGAGCGGATGATGATGTTTCAGGAGTCGGCGTTGTTTCCCTGGCTGGATGTGATGGACAACCTGATGTTCGGTTTGAAGCTCAAACCGAACCTGAACAACAAGGAACGGCGTGAGCTGGCCAAGTACTATTTGCATCTGGTCGGGTTGGACAAATTCATGGACGCGAGCATCCACGAGCTCTCGGGGGGGATGAAGCAGCGGGTGGCCCTGGCACGCGCGCTGGCGCCGAATCCGCGCGTGTTGCTCATGGACGAACCCTTTGCCGCGCTGGACGCGATGACGCGCGAGCAATTGTATGGGGATATCCAGGGGATTTGGGAGAAACGCCGCAAGACAATCCTTTTCGTGACCCACAACGTCCGCGAAGCCGCGAGCCTGGGGGACCGCGTGGTGCTGTTCTCGCCGCATCCGGGTCGCATCAAGGAAGAATTCACGATTGACCTGCCGCGGCCGCGCGACATCAACAGTGTGGATGTGGCGAAATACGCAGGCCAGATCAAGAACGCGCTGATGGGGCATCTGGCAGCCGAACCGGCAGAGGCGCTGGAATGAAGCGTTTGTTTGGTATTGCAGTATTCTTCATCGGACTGATTTCCGTCTGGCAGGCGCTTTATCAGGCGAGAATCTGGTCGCCCGTGCTGATCCCATCGCCATTGACGGTCGGCCAGTATTTGATTTCCGCCGCGCAGGATGGAACACTCTTGCACGCGACGATTGTGACGATGAAACGGTTGTTGATCGGCTATTTTCTGAGCATCGTGGTGGGATTGCCGCTGGGATTATTGACGGCCCGATTCAAATTTGTGGAAGACACATTGGGTTTGGTCGCGGTGGGATTGCAGACGCTTCCAAGCGTGTGCTGGGTCCCGCTGGCACTCCTATGGTTCGGTCAAACCGAATCGGCCATGTTGTTTGTGGTCATCATGGGATCGTTGTGGTCGATCCTGATCGCGACGGACAACGGGGTGCGGACGGTGCCGCCGATTTATGCGCAGGCTGCGCAGACAATGGGATCACGGAACCTGCACACGTGGGTGAAGGTGATTCTGCCCGCTTCGCTTCCGTTTATCGTGAGTGGGATGAAACAGGGTTGGGGGTACGCGTGGAGGTCGTTAATGGCGGCGGAGATTTACGTGACCATCCTCACGGGGATGGGGTTGGGCCATCTGCTGCATTATGGCCGCGAACTGAACGCGATGGACCAGGTCATTGGCGTCATGCTGGTGATCATCGCCATCGGATTGCTCGCCGACAAAATCCTTTTCTCCCCCTGGGAAAAGTTCCTCTACCGCCGCTGGGGCACCGCGAAGTAGGAGAAGCGTTTCGAATCGCAAACGGCCATTATTGAAAATCGGTCGCCGCTTCTTCCGTCGGCTTACGCGCAGCATCAAGGACGTCGCCTTCGAGCACGACGCTCTTCAGTTCGCTCGGGGCAACGGAGAGAAATGTGCCGGTGCCGGCAAAGGCCTTGCTGGCGCGAACGATTGCGCCGGGGCATCGCTCCAATCGGATCACAGGTGCGTCTGATGATGGGTTCCGCGTAGAGACGCCGTCCAACTCCAATTCCTTCGAATCGCGAACGAGAAAAGCGGGGCCACTGTCGGGATTGACCTGCACATGATGGAATTCCAGGGCGTCGGCATACGATCCCCGCATCCCGGTTTTTGCTGAGGCGATCACATCGCTGATGCGTAGTTCGGAAATTGGCATTTCGGGCAACCCTTCGACAACGATCGCCGCCCGTGCATGGTTGATGGTCATGTGACTGATGCCGATATTGCGAAACACCGGAGTGCGGTCTGAAACGGGTTCTTCAGCCGCTTTCGTTTCGCCTTCCATCATGTAGTAGCTGGTCACATCGATGGCTGTGCCGACATTCTCCATTGTCCAATTATCGAACCGGACATCTTCCACCACGCCGCCGCGGCCGCGCCGGCTCTTGATGCGCACGCCGATGTCGGTCCCCTGACAGGTGATGTTGTCGGCTACCAAATTGCGGATGCCTCCCGAAATCTCACTACCCAACGAGACGGCGCCATGCGCGTGGTGCACGGTGCAATTCGCGATGGATACATTTTCAGTGGGCCGGTTGACACGCCGCCCGTCGGCATCCTTGCCGGATTTGATGACGATGCCGTCGTCCCCCGTGTCGATGTAACAATTGGAAATCCGCACGTTACGGCTGGAATCAACGGCGATGCCGTCGGTATGCACGCCCGGATACGTCTCGATGATGACATCGCGCACAACGATATTGTCCGAGTACAGGAGATGGATCGTCCACATGGACGAACCAACAAAGTGAATCCCTTCGATGAGAACATTTGTGCTGTCCATGACGCGAACGAACGAGGGCCGAAGTTCCGGCGCAGCCTTCTGGTAATCTTCATCCGGAGCGGGTGTTTTCACTTCCAAGTCCTGCAACAAGTGCTCCCAGTTGGGTCCAAACGCAGAACCGGGGCCAGCGTCGGAGGCTTTCGCCCGGGGCATGATCTTGAGCCACTCGGCGTTGTCAGTGGTCAGGACGCCCCGGCCCGTGATGGTGACGTTCTGCAG
>CAZAQZ010000021.1:0-16389 GCA_964487175.1 uncultured Verrucomicrobiota bacterium
CCTGCTTCAGGGAAACCAATAGGTCCTGTGCAGTTGTTCCCTTGCTGCTGCCGGGATAGCGGATGAGGAAGTCGTCAAATGCTGCGATGGCCTGGTTGGCTGTGTCCTGGTCGTATTCGGCGCGCCCGGCCTCCTGTTTATAGGCCCAGCCGATTTGGAACTGGGCGTCCTCGGCGAGTGGATAATCGGGGTACCGCTCCAGCACCTTCTCAAAGGCGTGGACGGCGCTGATGTATTCTTTTTGTTTTTCGTAAGCCAGACCGATCTTAAACTGGGAGTCCGGCCCAACCTTGCTGTAGGGGCCGTTCTTCACGATCTTCTCAAAGATCTCGACGGCCTTGTCCAGCGCCGGGAAAATCTTCAGATGCCACACCTTGTGCTTCTCACCTGCCAGGAACAAATTGGCAATTTCGTACTCCCGTTGTATCGCCGTGTCGAAATACGGGCTGCCGGGATTTTTTTCGATCAGGTCCTGGTAAATCTTGTAGGCTTTGTAGTAATACTGAAGGCCGCAGAGGGATTCCCCAAGCCCGAGTCGGGCTTCTTGTGCCGCAGATGACGTAGGCCAGCGTCGAATCACTCGGCGATACGCGGACAACGCGTTGCCGTAATCCTTCTTTGCCTGAAGCGCCTTAGCGAGGGCAAGCTGATCCTGCGGAGTATTCGCAGTGGTGACGCCTTCGCGTTCGAAACTCCAGCCTTCTCCCGGACGCCAAATCAATGGAGCAGGGCATCGCACCGGCAGAGCCAGGACAAATGTGGCGATGAGGCAGAGCAACACCGCGATATTGTGTGTGGGTCTCATGGAATCCTGCGGCGGAGGCTACTAAAACAACGGGGGCACGTCAAGGAGTGCCACCCATCGATGACTTGGTTCCACCTGACTCATCCGAAAGATTCTTGAAGTACTGTTCCACGAGCGGCTCGTACTGCGTGGAAACTCTTTCGGGCGGCGGTTGCATGACAACGATGCGGTCCGCGTGATGCGGCGCCACAAACGAACTGTCGCGATCCACACTCCCGGGCAATCGTCCCGTGGCGCCAGTTGTCCAGCCACGATCTCCTGGCGCGGCCTTCTCAATAGCGTCTCCTGATTGACCATCAGCGGTCGCGTTCGGCGAAGAGGGCGGTGTGTCCGCTTGCACTGATTGCACAGTCTTCGTGATCTCTCCTAGAGCGTCTTGGGCTTTCGTCAACAACTGTTGCGCTGCGATGGCGCTTCCTTGGGCGACCGTATGGTCATTGTCCAATGCATGCATCGCAGCCGCGTCGAGCCGTTGGTGTGCCTGTTGTAATGTGTCCTGCAATGACACTTCGGAAACAGTCGCGGCAATTTTGTTCACCGCAGCAGAGGCATCCGCAAACGTCCCCGCTGCGCTTCTCAACCCGTCTGCTGAACCCGCATTGTTCCCGTTCGAAGAGGGCGGGGATGATTGGTGCGATCGATCACCGGCCTGTCTTTGTTCAACCGCGGATGCCTCATCCATCTGTTCCAATGCATCAGCGACTTGCTGGCGAATCTGCCGGAGCCGTTCCGCTGCTCCTCTGAGCGCCGATACTTGTTCCTGAATCTGACTGCCCCGATATTTCGACAGCAGATCCCGAAGCTGAGCTACGACTTCTTTTTGTAAGACAACTGCAGCAGTCAGGCTCTCGTGTGCTGAGTCGGCGTCGTTCGTACGTTGTGCGTCCTGCAGCAGCACGATGATTCGTTGCATATCTTGTGTCGCAAGCCTGCCAACTGCTGACTGGAGGTCGAGGACAGTCTGAAGGTCTCTGCCTTCGACACCGTTGCTGCGAAGCTTTTGAATAACTGCATCGAGGCGAACCGAGATTTCCCCGGCGGCGGCTTGAATTCGCTGTTGTTGAAACTCCCCAGCCTGAATAGATTGGTTTGCGGCCGCGCCGAAAGCTGGACACGAACTCAACAATGTCGAGGCAATCGTAAGCGACAATGAGAAAAGAGCGCGGAACTCACGCCGCTCGTTGCGACCAGGAATGCTTTTCCAAAATCCGAACGGCCTTTTCGTCGTCAGCTGTCTTAAAGACTGTAAAAAAGCGGTCGGCACCCGCCGAAGACGCGTAGGAATAAAGTATCTCAACTCCCTCATATCTTAAGCTTGCCCCCAGTTGGGCGGCCGCCGCCACTTGCTCCGTCGCGCCAACCAACACGACCGAATTGGCCTTGCATCGGTAGCCAGCGCCTTCCAGTGCGCGCTTTGCATCGAAAGGATTCTCCGTCACGAGCAAGACAACTGTCTCCTCCCGCTCGCTGTAGGCACAGTAAGCCAGAACCTTCACGCCATACTGGGCAACCGTCGCCACGACCCTTGCCAACCCCTCAGGCTGATTGCCCACATGAACGGCCAACTCGACTTCCTTGTGGGCCTTCGACACAGTGCTTCCCTCTCCGTTTCTTAAGACTAGTCCTGCTTTGAACCTTTTCAACTTAAAAAAACTATGCTGTCGAGATAAAGAATTACACACCCCTGCAAGGCTGGATTTACCTGCTGCGGCGTGACATATCCTGACCGGGTTGCAGAGAAACCAAGTCTAGCAATACAGCCTTGTCATCACGCGCTGGGACGCTCTTTCAATCTTACGATCCGTACGCTTCCAAAGCCTGACAAGAGCAAACGAGGTGGCGATCTCCGTAAACGTTGTCGATGCGTCCGACGATTGGCCAGAATTTGTGCTCACGCGTCCACGGCGCAGGATACGCAGCCTGGTCGCGTGAGTAGGGACGCTCCCATTTTCCGGAGATCAAGGCTCGTGCCGTATGGGGGGCGTTCTTGAGAGGATTGTTCTGGCGATCCATGTTGCCCGACTCGATTGCTTTCATCTCTTCGTAAATGGAAATCAGCGCATCGCAAAAGCGGTCAATCTCATCCTTCGATTCGCTTTCGGTCGGCTCCACCATCAACGTGCCGGGAACGGGCCACGACATTGTTGGCGCGTGAAATCCATAATCGATCAGCCGTTTAGCCACGTCTTCCACCTCCACGCCTGCGCGCGCTTTCCATTCGCGGAAATCAAGGATGCATTCGTGTGCGACGCGATTGCCGTGCCCCTTGTAAAGCGTTGGGAAACAACCTTCGAACCGTTTTGCCATGTAGTTTGCGTTCAGGATTGCGGTCTTCGATGCCTGGGTCAATCCGTCAGCGCCCATCATGCGGATGTACATCCACGAAATCGCCAGGATGCTCGCGCTGCCCCACGGCGCAGCCGAAACGGGGCCAACTCCCTCAGTTCCACCCGTCTTGACCACTGGATGGCCTGGCAAATAGGGCGCAAGGTGTTTCGCGACTCCCACGGGGCCCATTCCTGGTCCGCCGCCGCCGTGCGGGATGCAGAATGTCTTGTGAAGATTCAGATGACACACGTCCGCGCCGATGTCAGCAGGACGGCACAATCCAACCTGCGCATTCAAGTTGGCTCCGTCCATGTAGACCTGTCCGCCGTTTTCGTGAACGATTTCGCATATCTCTTTGATGCCTTCCTCGAACACGCCGTGCGTGGACGGGTAGGTGACCATCAGCGCTGCAAGATTGTCGCGGTGTTGCTCCGCCTTCGCGCGCAAATCGTTCAAGTCAATGTTTCCCCGTGCGTCGCACGAGACAATCACTACTTTCATGCCCGCCATGACCGCGCTGGCCGGATTCGTTCCGTGCGCTGAAACAGGAATCAAACAAACAGTGCGTTGCGGTTGACCGTGCTGCTTGTGAAACTCACGAATGGTTAGCAACCCGGTATATTCGCCCTGCGAGCCGGCGTTTGGCTGCAGGGATACCGCCGTGAACCCAGTAATCTCCACCAGCCATTGCTCGAGTTGACTGAACAAGGCCTGATACCCCTGGGCCTGATCGACTGGGACAAACGGATGGAGGCTGTTCACCTCAGCCCATGAAACGGGAAGCATCTCCGCCGTGGCATTGAGTTTCATCGTGCAGGAACCGAGAGGAATCATCGACGTGGTCAGGGACAGGTCGCGCGATTCCAGCCGTTTGACATAGCGCAACATATCGTGCTCGGTGTGATAACTGTTGAACACTTTCGCGGTCAGGAAAGGAGACGTGCGCGTAAAAGGTCCGAAGGATACGCCCTCCGAACCGTCCTTGCCCCCGAAACAACGTATCAACTCCTCGACATCCGCGGCAGTCGTGGTTTCGTCGAGGCTGATACCGATCGATCCATCATCGAATCGACGGATACTGACGCCCACAGGCGGCTTCGCGCTCGATCGCAAGCGAATTGTATCGAAGAACGCTTCCCTGCCGACGCGATCCACTCCCGCTGCCAGTCTGCAAGTCAGGGCGTGTACCCGCTGCGCGATGCGCCTCAATCCTTCCGGGCCGTGATAAACAGCATACATCGAGGCCATGACGGCGAGAAGGACCTGGGCCGTGCAGATGTTGCTGGTCGCCTTGTCACGCCGGATGTGCTGCTCGCGCGTTTGGAGCGCGAGACGGAGCGCAGGCTGGCCTTGTGCATCACGCGAAACGCCGATCAGCCGGCCAGGCATATGACGCTTAAACTCATCACGTGTGGCGAAGAATGCGGCGTGAGGGCCGCCGTAACCCATAGGCACGCCGAACCGCTGCGCGCTGCCTACCACCACGTCCGCACCGAATTCATCAGGCGGTTTGACGAGCGTAAGCGCGAGCAAATCCGTGGCGACAGCTACGAGTGCCTGCTGTTCGTGCACCTGTTGGATGAACGGTTGGTAATCGTAAATCGCTCCGTCCGTCGCAGGATATTGGACGAGCACGCCGAACGTCATCGCATCGCACTGAAACGTGCGGTGGTCGCCTATGACGACCTTGATGCCCAAAGGTTCGGCGCGTGTTTGAACGACAGCGATGGTTTGCGGATGACACGTCTCTGAGACGAAAAATGTGTTCCGCTCCGCGCTGCCGCGCACGGCGTGACAGAGATGCATCGCTTCGGCAGCGGCGGTAGCTTCGTCGAGCAGTGATGCGTTGGCAATCTCCATGGCAGTGAGATCCATGACCATCTGTTGGAAATTCAGTAGTGCTTCGAGTCGGCCCTGCGCGATTTCGGATTGGTAAGGCGTGTACGCGGTGTACCAGCCGGGGCTTTCCAGAACGTTGCGCTGGATGACAGGCGGCGTGAAACAACCGTAATAACCCATGCCGATGTGTGAGCGGGCCACTTTGTTTTCCGACATGATTGTCTTCAACTCAGCCAGCGCCTCGTGTTCACTGCAAGCTGGGGGAAGATTCAGCGGGGTTCGCAGTCGGATTTGCGAAGGGACCGCATCATCAATTAACTCATCAAGCGATTTGCAGCCGATCACCGACAGCATCTTCTGGACATCGTCGGGACCGGGCCCGATGTGACGTCGAGAGAATGACGTTGTCGCGGCATTATCCGCCGATGTGATGGGAATAGTCATCGGGACTGAGCAGGTCGTTGAGTTCGGCTGGGTCGCTCATTTTGATCTTAAAGAGCCAGCCTTTGCCGTACGGGTCGTCATTGACGGACTCGGGAGTATTACTGAGCTCTTCGTTTGCCTCGACGATCTCACCTGATACAGGGGAGTAGATATCACTGGCCGCCTTCACGCTTTCGACGACGGCGCATCCCTTTGTTGCCTCAACGTGCGCGCCGACGGAAGGATTTTCCACGTATACGATGTCGGTTAATTCCTCCTGCGCGTGGTCCGTCACACCCACCACGGCCACGTTGCCTTCCACCCGGACCCATTCGTGTGTTTTGGAGTACTTCAGGTTATTTGGAACGTTCATTTAGCCCTTCTTAGCAATGGTTTCGTCTCAATCACGGCGGGGTGTCGCTTTTCGCGAATCTCAATTTCAATCTTTGAGCCTATGGCGGCGGCACCCGACTCGACATAGGCCATCCCGATTCCAATTCCCATGGTCGGAGATTGCACCCCGCTGGTCACTTCGCCCACTTTGCGGTTTTGCGCAATGATCGGGTAATGCGGGCGCGGTGGCGGCGTTTTCCCCGTCATCTTGAACGCTGCTAGCTTTCTCGGTACGCCGTTCCGTCTTTGCTCGGCCAATGCGGTGCGTCCGATAAACTCCTGTTTGTCGAATGAAACGAACTTGTCGAGACCCGCCTCCAATGGCGTCGTCTCCTCGTTCATGTCGCTGCCATTCAGCGGATAACACATCTCCAGCCTTAATGAATCGCGCGCGCCCAGGCCGCACGGCTTGACGCCAAACTCCTTGCCGCGCGCGAGCAGTTCGGTCCATAGGGCAACTGCGTCTGCTGGCTCGCATAAAACCTCAAATCCGTCCTCGCCCGTGTACCCCGTGCGGGCCACCCGGCATTGCTTTCCTGCCACGAGTTGCCGGGCTATGTGAAAATGGGGGATGCCGGAACACTCCGGTAATACGCTCACGGCCATTGGACCCTGCAACGCCAGCATGGCGGTCGTGTCGCTCTCATTTTTCAGCACCACGGGGGCGTTGGCTTGCGCGTTCATCCAATCAAAATCCTTTTCGACATTTGCCGCATTGATGACGAGCAAATAAACGGTCGGCTCGATGCGATAAACGATCAAGTCATCAATGATACCCCCCTGGTCATTGCACATTAACGTATACTGCGCCTGGTTGACAGGGAGCTTGCGCACATCGTTCGTCAGCAGGTGGTTCAACACGGCTTCGGCGTGTGGCCCAGCCACCAGCACCTCACCCATGTGGGACACGTCGAACAAACCGGCGCGCTCACGCACCGCCGTGTGCTCTTCGACGATGCCGGTATAGAGCACAGGCATTTCCCAGCCTCCAAAAGGAACCATCTTCGCACCCCATTCCAAGTGCGCGGCGTATAAGGGTGTGCGCTTGTAGGTTTGCGTGCTCGCCATAAGCGACAGGTACGTTAACTGTCACCACAACGGGTGTCAATTTAGGAATCCGCCAACACGATGCATTGCACTTGCACAGCGTTTAAGGTTGCTTGAGCCACGCCTCACTGGTTAATCTAAGGACATGTCAGAGGTCATTCATGTGGATGCAGTGGTAACGGAGAAAACCCATATCGGAAAGGTCGATTTCCCCGTCACGGTTCCCGAAGCGCTCATTAATTGGCTGGATTTCCCCCAGGACATCATGAAGTACGCCGAGGAAATGGGCCTCAGCAAACGCGATGTGAAATTCATCCTGGGTGCGCTGCGGGGGAAATGGGGATTGACCGCCCTGTTGGATCTGCCCGACCTATCCTCCAAAATCGGCATGACATTCGGGGAAATGGACGAAGTCGTCCGGGGATTGATCGAGAAGAATTACGCCCGCCTCAAGGACCGGCTGGAATTGTATCGGTTCTGGATCGTGATCCTGCATCTGAAGGGCGTTCGCTTTGACGCCGTCGGCTGACCCGGCCACGATTGCCTTCCTTCTGCACTGCTGGTAGACTGGAACAAAGTTCATGAAGGACGCATTGCAGACAAAAGGGTTCCAGTCAGACTCCATCGAGGACTGTGTCGAGGACATTCGTCAGGGCCGGATGATCGTTGTCACGGACGACGCCGACCGCGAAAACGAAGGCGATCTCGTCATGGCGGCCGAGAAGGTCACACCCGATGCCGTCAATTTCATGGCCACACATGGACGGGGCCTTATTTGCGTGCCCACCACTGAGTCGAGGCTTAAGGTGCTGGGAATCGGCCGCATGGTGGCCGAGAACCGCGAAAATTTCAAAACCGATTTCATGGTCACCGTGGACGCGCGCGTCGGCATCACCACGGGCGTCAGCGCCTACGACCGCGCTCGAACAATCCGCATTTTGGCCGACGCACACAGCACCTCAGATGATTTGGTGTCACCGGGACACATTTTCCCGTTGCAAGCCCGCGAGGGTGGGGTGTTGCGGCGCGCTGGTCATACGGAAGCGTCCATCGACCTCGTGAAGATAGCCGGACTATCGTCGGTAGCGGTGATTTGCGAAATCATGCACGAAGACGGCACGATGGCGCGTCTGCCGGAACTTCTCAAGTTCAAGGACAAGTTCGGTCTGCGCATCTGCACAATCCGCGATCTGATCGAATATCGCCGGATGCGTGAGAAGCTCGTCGCCAAGGAGCAGGAAGTTTCCATGCCGACGCAATTTGGCGAATTCAAACTGCATCTCTACCGCTCATTGGTGGACGGCCAGCATCACGCGGCGTTGGCAATGGGGGATATCCGAGGCAAGGACGGCGTGTTGGTACGCGTGCACAGCGAATGCCTGACGGGCGATGTGTTCGGCTCGTTGCGGTGCGATTGCGGCTCACAACTGCACGATGCCTTGAAGCGCATCGCTGAGGAAGGCGAGGGCGTCTTGGTTTACATGCGGCAGGAGGGCCGGGGGATCGGCTTCGCCAACAAGATTCACGCGTATGCGCTGCAAGAGAAAGGCCTCGACACCGTGGAAGCCAATGAAAAGCTGGGGTTCAAGGCCGACTTGCGCGAGTATGGACTGGGTGCGCAAATCCTTGTCGATCTTGGGCTGCACAAGATTCGGCTATTGACGAACAATCCCAAGAAGGTTGTCGGCCTGGAAGGGTTCGGTTTGGAAATCGTCGAGCAATTGCCGATCCGCGCGACACCCACAGCGCACAACAAGCGCTATCTGGAAACCAAGAAGACAAAACTTGGACATGCACTCTGAGTATGTTGCGCTCGCAGAAAACTCCACCACGAATCTCCGCCTCCGGATTGCGATTCGGCATCGCCGCCGCGCGTTACAACGGGGAACTCGCCGAAGCGCTTCTCGCAAATTGCCTCGATACGCTTGCGAAGGCGGGTGCTGAACCGCGCGATATTCGAATTATTCTCGTGCCTGGCAGTTTTGAGATCAGCGTCGCGGCCGCCAAGCTCGCAAAATCCGGAAAGTGCGATTGTGTGATCGGCTTGGGCGTTATTTTACAGGGCCAGACAAGCCATGCGCATCACATTGCCGGTGCGGTGGCCAACGGACTGACAACCATCGCGATTCAGACGTGCGTGCCGACCGTTTTTGGGGTTGTTACCGCAAACAATTTGAAACAGGCCCGCGTCCGTTGCCTCGGGAAACAATACAATCGCGGGCGCGAAGCGGCACAGACGGCAATCGAAATGGCGAGGCTATGGCGAAGCCTGTAAAATCGCCCGGGACACGTCGGCACGCCCGTGAGTTGGCGGTCCAATTCCTGTACCAGCACGATCTCGGGGGAGGAGCAATCGAGGAAGCGCTCCCGCTCTTCTGGGAGACCCAGGCTGATGTGAATGGTACGGCGCGCAAATTTGCTGAAGAACTGATTCGCGGCTGCGTCGAAAAACGCCCGGAAATCGACGAGAAAGTCCAGAAGTACACGGAGCACTGGGAACTGCAGCGCATTGCCGCTGTAGATCGCAACATTTTGCGGCTGGCCATTTATGAGATGTTGTTTCGTGACGATATTCCGCCCGTAGTCAGCATCAACGAAGCCGTGGACATCGCCAAGAAATATTCCACGAACGAATCCGGTGCGTTTGTGAATGGCATCCTGGATCGCTTCAAGGCCGATCTCACGCGTCCCTCGAGAACGGCCGCCGGCGCAGGGTGACAATCTCCCCGGGCTTCGTCATGAAATACGCTGACTTGCACCTGCACACGCGGTATTCCGACGGCGCCTACACACCCGTGAGTCTCGTACAGGCGGCCGCCCGCGAAAAGTTTGCCGCAATCGCCGTGACTGATCACGACACGCTGGAGGCGATTCCCGAAACGCTGGCGGCAGGCTTGCAATGCGGAATTGAAGTCATTCCTGGAGCCGAGATCACCTGTCGCGTCGAAATGCACGAGATCCATCTGCTTGGGTATTTCTTCTCCAACTCATGGCAGGACAGTCAACTGCGCGCCGTCCTGGAACATTCAAAGCGTGTCCGCGAACAGCGCGTTCATGAATTTGTTGCCCGACTGAACAGCCTCGGCATCCCGCTGAAGGTGGACGATGTGCTGTCGTGCTCGGATTGCGGCACGCTGGGTCGTCCGCATGTGGCGATGGCGCTGGTGAAACGCGGGTTCTGCAGCAGTACCGAGGAAGCGTTTAATCGGTTTCTCAAACGTGGCAAACCCGCTTTCGTCGAACGCTATCGCATGACCGCCGCCGAGGCCATTGGCCACATCAAACGTGCGGGCGGAGTTGCGGTCATGGCTCATCCTGCGCTCAACAAGGTGGACGAGCATATTCCCAACATGGTGCAACAGGGTTTGGATGGGCTTGAAGTGTGGCACTCGCGGCAGTCAGCACCGCAATCAGAACACTATTTGCGGATGACCGAACGGTTCGGCCTTCTGGCCACGGGCGGCAGTGACTGTCACGGCGCCGTAAACGGGCATGCTCTAATCGGCACGGTAAAGCTACCGTATGATCGCATCGATGCGCTGAAAGAGCGAGCGGCCAAGAGCAAATGAGCCTGTTTCAGAAATTCCGCGATGGGTTAAAGAAAACCTCGTCGAAACTCGCCACCGAGATTAAACGCATTGTCACCCGTAGCCCCCGGCTCGATGACGAGGCCCTGGAGGAACTCGAATCCGCTCTCATCGCCAGCGACATCGGAGTGATTACTGCCACGAAGATCGTCGAGCTGACCAAGGAATCGAGCAAGCAATCCGGCGAGGTCGATGTGTTTGCCATTGCACGCGCTGAGATTGAGCGTGAACTCGGCGTTGCCACCCACGCACTCGCGAAGGCGACACAGCCTCCTACGGTCATTTTGTTGGCAGGCGTGAACGGCACGGGGAAGACCACTTCGGCAGCGAAGCTGGCGCACTGGTTGAAAGAGCACGGCAACACTGTGCTACTCGCTGCCTGTGACACGTTTCGCGCTGCAGCCATCGAGCAACTGAAGATTTGGGGCCAGCGCGTCGGCTGCGACGTGATCGCTGGCCAGTACGGTGCCGACTCCGCGGCGATTGCATTTGATGCATTGGATTCAGCCATGAAGCGCGGGGTCGACTACCTCGTAATCGATACCGCGGGACGGTTGCACACAAAGAAGAATCTGATGGAAGAAATGAAGAAAATGCATCGTTCACTGCAGAAACGCCTTCCCGGCGCACCCCATGAAATCCTGCTGGTCCTCGATGGAACGATTGGCTCAAACGCCCTGGTGCAAGCACGCGAGTTTCACGATGCGCTGGGTGTGACTGGGCTCGTGGTGACGAAACTCGACGGCACCGCCAAAGGCGGCATCGTCGTAGCCATCGCCCGCGACCTGAAAATCCCCGTCAAATTCCTCGGCCTCGGTGAGCAGATCGACGACCTCCAGCCCTTCGACCCGAAGCAGTTTGCCGAGGCATTGTTCGGGGAAACGTCGGAAGAACAATCATACCGGTCTTAGCAGACTTGCTCTCCACCGTTCGTGTCCTTATCCTGCGGACATGGTGTTCTCAGTACAAGATGAGAAGTTTATGCGGCGGGCGCTGGCGCTGGCGCGGCGAGGGTTGGGCAAGACAAGCCCGAATCCTGTTGTGGGCGCAGTGCTGGTTCGCCATGGACGCATCATCGGCGAGGGCTACCACAAACGGGCAGGAGGACCGCATGCGGAGGTGTTTGCGTTGCGCGGCGTGAAGGCGCGCGGGGCGACACTCTACGTGACGATGGAACCTTGCTCCACCTGGGGCAAAACGCCGCCCTGCACAGACGCGGTCATTGCGGCTGGTGTGAAACGCGTTGTAGTTGCGGCTCTCGATCCCAATCCAAAACACAATGGACGTGGACTGAAATTGCTCAAACACGCGGGCATCCGGGTCGAATCCGGCCTTCTGGCAGAGGAATCGGCGCGAATGAATGATGTTTTTAATAAATGGGTCACGACAGGCCTGCCGTTCGTCACTGTGAAAGCGGCAATGAGTCTCGACGGGAAGATTGCCACGCGCACGGGCGATTCAAAATGGATCACGTCGCCGGCGGCGCGGGCCATGGTGCACGCGATGCGCGCAAAGGTGGACGCAGTCATGGTCGGATCAACCACCCTATTGAAGGACAATCCCCACTTGACCGTGCGCCACGGGGTGAAACGGAAACAACCTTTGCGTGTCGTCGTCGACTCACGGGGAAGTTCCCCATTAAGCGCGCACATGTTTACCGATAGATTCCGCGAGAGAACAGTTGTCGTGACGAGCCGACGGTCGCCGAAGCGATGGCGCGATGCCCTTGTGAAACGCGGAATAAGCGTATTGGAAACCAAGCCACACGATCTTCGGGCGGCGCTCCGGTCATTGGGTAAATTGAATGTCACCAGCGTGTTGCTCGAAGGCGGCGGCGAACTGCTTGGCGCGGCGTTCGATGCCAAACTGGTGGACAAGGTGGTCTTCTTCTATGCGCCGCGTGTCATTGGAGGTCGAAATGCCGTGGCGGTCGTTCAGGGAAACGGAATTCAGCGCGTCAACCAGTCGGTGCAACTGCGTGATTGCCGTTGGCGGCGTGTTGGATCGGATGAAATGCTGCTCGAAGCTGCGGTGGCACGATGATACTGGTCGTCGGATTGTCGCCCGCCTGGCAGCGCACCTTGACGTTCGAAGATTTCTCTCTTGAGAAGGTTAATCGAGCAAAGCACGTCAGCGAAACGGCGTCCGGCAAGGGCGTCAACGTCGCGCGCGTGGCAGGACAGTTGGGTGCGGCGGTCAGGTTGCTGACAGTGGCAGGGGGCCCGCGCGGCCATTTATTCATCCAATCGCTGCGGGACTATGGAATTGATGCCCGAATTGTTCGCGTGGAAGCGGAGACAAGGATTTGCCAGACGTTGCTCGCAGACGGAGCAGTAACCGAACTGGTGGAGGAAGCGGGAGCGATGAGCCGGGATGAGGTGCAAGAGATGGAAGCGCGCTTCGCATCGCAGATTCGCCAGGCCAAGGTTCTGGTTTTGACCGGCACCGTGCCGCGCGGGTGCGGTGATGATTTCTACGCGCGATTGATCAGCAAAGCGCGGGCAAGAAGGATCCCTGTTCTTGTTGATGCACAAGCGAAGCAACTGGCCAACGCGGTCAGGGCGAAGCCGCTCGTGGTGCGAATCAATCGTGACGAATTCAGGGCGGTGCCGAAGCTGGCACGCGAAGGTGTTGAATGGTTTGTTATCTCGAATGGGGCGCGAAGCGTCTCCGTGCTTCATGGGCCCAAGACGATGCGATTCACACCACCGAGTGTGAAAGTCGTGAATTCGATCGGATCAGGTGATGCGATGCTGGCGGGGATCGCTTACGGTATATGGAGACGGCAGTCGATGACTGAAGCGATACGATTGGGCATCGCCTGTGGCGCGGCCAACGCGATGTCGCCCACCCCTGGATTCGTCAGGATTGCGGACGTGAAGCAACTGCTGAAGAGAGTCTGACCGCTTGTATGCGGCGCTGGACATGGCTTCCCGCAGTCTGTATCGTTGTGCTCCCATGTTCACTGGAATCGTAGAAGAGGCAGGCCGCGCTGAACGGGTCTCCCAGGGCCCGAAGTCCACGGAATTGTATATTCGTGCCAAGAGCATCGTGCGCGGTCTGCGCGTTGGAAACAGTGTTGCGGTCAACGGGACTTGTCTCACCGTCGTTGCCAAGCGCGGCGGTTTGCTGAAATTCGATGTGCTTAACGAGACGCTGCGTCGCACCAATCTTGGCGCCGTGAAACACAGCACGCTTGTCAACCTGGAGCGACCGCTGCGGGCCGATGGCCGGTTGGATGGACATTTTGTGCAGGGACACGTTGACGGCACGGGCATCGTGCGGCGCTGGGACCGGGTGGGCAAGGATTACGTGTTGGAAATCAGAACAGCGCGCCCCCTGATGAAATACGTTGTGGAGAAAGGCTCAATCGCCGTGGACGGCATCAGCCTCACCGTGGCGGCTGTGGGAAATGACTGGTTTCGAGTCTGGATCATCCCACACACGCGCGAGGTGACCAACCTCTGCCAACGTCGCGCAGGCGACAAGGTCAACCTCGAAGCCGACATCCTGGCCAAGTACGTGGAACGATCAATCAAAGGGAGGCGCGGTTGACACTGGTCGGCCCGCCCGCTAAACTGGAAATGATAGGAATTTGATGCTGCCGATTATCGAACAACTCTTGGTGATTCAGGACCGCGACCGGCGCGTCATGCAATTGAAGTCCGAACTCGCACGCGTTCCA
This sequence comes from uncultured Verrucomicrobiota bacterium, assembly GCA_964487175.1. GTDB lineage: Bacteria > Verrucomicrobiota > Verrucomicrobiia > Palsa-1439 > Palsa-1439 > CAWFPN01. The sequence continues at coordinate 14,108 of CAZAQZ010000021.1, forward strand.
CTGGAAACGGCGGCGGTCGAGAAGGACGTGCAAGTCGAGACCGCCAAGCTGGATTCGGCCCGGCAGGAACTGAAGCGGATCGAGTCCGAACGCAAAAAACTGGAGATCGATGCCGAATCGAAGCGCACGCAGATCTCCAAATATCGGACACAGCTTTCGTTGATCAAATCGAACACGGAATACCAGGCGTTGCTGAAGGAGATTAACAAGGCCGAACAGGAGATCAAGCACATCGAGGACATCGAGCTTGATTTCATGGAGAAGATCGATCAGTTGCAGCCGGCGCTCAAGCTGGAGCAGACGACGCTGAAAGACATCACTTCGAAAGCCGACGCAGAGAAGATGGATCTGAAGAAACGTGCGTCCGTCATTGAGCAGGAACTGGCCCAGTTGAAAATCGAGCGGGACAAGTTGGCGACTCTGGCCGATCCCGATGCGCTGAATCGGTACGAACGATTGATGCGCAGCAAGGGAGACGTGGCGATCGTCCCGGTGCAGCACGGCAATTGCGGCGGTTGTCACCTGCACCTTCCGCCCCAGCTCATGCACAACGCCAAAAACGGCTCCGAACTCACCAGTTGCGACTATTGCGGCCGTATCTTATACTGGCAGCCGGAATAAGCCGCTGCCAGTGGCAGCTGGCCCGGCGGGTTGTTTGATTTCAATTTTGGAAGGGCGGATAGCCGCTCCCTGACTTGTTCAGGGGGAGGAAAGTCCAGACTCCACAGGGCAAGATGCCCCTCGCAAGCGGGGGACTCCCGTTTAAGTTCGGGAGGACGGACAGCGCAACAGAAAATAAACCGCCCGGTTCCAGTCAGCTTCCGGAGCCGGGTAAGGGTGAAACGGCGAGGTAAGAGCTCACCGCTTCGCCAGCGATGGCGGAGGCACGGCAAACCCCATCTGGAGCAAGACCAAATAGGCTGCAAGACGTGGCCCGCGTCATTTGAGCAGCGGGTTGTGGTCGCATAGACAAATGGCTATCTAAAACAGAATCTGGCTTACGGCCCTTCCAAAACTTTTTCCCGTATGCGTTATCCGATCTTCCTCAACCTGACCGGCGAAAAGGCGGTCGTCATCGGCGCCGGTCGCGTCGCCGAACGAAAAATCCGTTCCTTGCTGACAGCAGGTGCCGAGGTAACCGTGATCAGCCCCGAGGCTACGGCGGCCCTTCGCCGTTTCGCGCGCACGAGGAGAATCCGCTGGTCGCAAAGACGTTACAGGGCAGGTGACTTGCGCGGCGCGAGACTGGTCATCGCGGCGACTGACAACGAGCAGATCAACCAGCACGTCTGCGCCGAGGCGAAACGGCGTCGATTACTCGTCAATTGTGTCGCACCGCCCGATGCGGGCAACTTTATCGTGCCTTCGGTGGTTCGACGGGGCAATTTGACGGTCGCCATCTCGACGGGCGGAGCGAGCCCGGCGCTGGCGAAGCTGCTCCGGCGCGAGCTTGAACAAACCCTTAGCGGCAGATATGCTGACGCTGCAGCAAAAATGATCAAACTCCGCAACACTGTATCGTCACGTATCACCTCAGCCGCCAAACGGAAGGCCATCTATCGCCGTGCCGTGAAACGCTGGTTGAAGCCCGCCAAATGAGGCTCTCTTATGACTGACCGAGGTTATCTCTGGCTGGCCATGGCGTTCTATGCCAGCAGTGTCATCCTGACGTTCTGGAGGCTGAGGGCGAAGGGGACAACCGCCACCTCGCAGCAATTCAACCAGGCCTTGATGGTATGCGGATTCGCTTTTCACACCGTTTTTCTGTTCATGCGCGGGCAGACTGACGGCAGGTGCCCGCTAACCAACCTGTTCGAAACCCAGGCATTCGTGGCGTGGGCGGCGGTGCTGTTTTATCTGCTCATCGGCTCATCGTACCGCGTGTCATTTCTCGGTGCATTCACTGCGCCGCTGGTGCTGGTCATATGCCTGGCTGCCTTGCTGGCGCCGATTGATGTGTCGCATGTCACGGAATCGTCGCGCAGTCCTTGGGTGGAATTTCACGCGGCGATTGCGATCCTCGCTTACGGCGCTTTCGCCCTGGCCTTCGTGGCGGGCGGTATGTATCTGCTCCAGGAACGGCAATTGAAGAATCGCAAGCTGAGCCCGTCGTTTCTGTTGCTGCCGTCCATCGAACAACTGGACGTAATCAATTTCCGGCTGATCGTCCTGGGATTTGTCATGCTCACCGTCGGCATGTTCGGAGGACTCATTTCCTACCATATCGTCGGACACTGGCCGATGCCGAAAATTATTTGGGCGGTTGGGGCCTGGCTATTGTA